>SDZE01000373.1 GCA_004173095.1 Bradyrhizobiaceae bacterium | reverse complement strand
CTTGCGACCGCCAGCGCCGACGGCCAACCCTATATGCAGCACCGCGGCGGCCCCAAGGGCTTCATCAAGGTGCTCGACAGGAGCACGCTCGCGTTCGCCGATTTCAGCGGCAACCGCCAGTATATCACGCAGGGAAACCTCGCGGAAAATCCGAAGGCGAACATCTTCATCATGGACTACGCGCAGCGTCGCCGCGTGAAGATCTGGGGCACCGCCAAGGTGGTCGAGGACGATGCCGCACTGCTCGCATCCATGATGCCGAAGGGTTACCGTGCGCGGCCGGAACAGGTGATCCTGTTCACCGTCACCGCATGGGACACCAATTGCCCACAGCATATTCCGCAGAAATTTGACGCGGCCGACGTGGCACAAGCGATGGCGGAGCAAAACGTGAAGATCGGCGAATTGGAAGCGGAGGTCGCACGGCTGAAACACCGCCTGTCGCTGCCCCGCGCAACCGGTGGCGCAGGCGCATGAATCACGCTGCTGTCTGGCGGGGGGTGGCCGATCGCGCTAAACCGCGGCATGACCACGCCCGTTCCCCCGAATGATCCGAGCCCCTGCCAGGCCTGCGGGGCCTGCTGCGATTATTCCAGTAACTGGCCGCGCTTCACCATTGAAGACGATGCGGAGCTTGATCTGATCCCGGCCAAGTTCGTCAACGAACGCCAGTCGGGCATGCGTTGCGACGGTGATCGATGCAGCGCGCTGACGGGTAAGGTCGGCGAGTTCGTCGCCTGCGGGATCTACGAAATCCGACCGGACGTGTGCCGCACCTGCATGCCCGGCGATCCGGAATGCGCGATGGCACGCCGGCGTCATGGACTGCCGGTGCTGGCAGTCAACAACGATGCGGCTTAGGCGACGACGTGATCGCGTTCGACCTCGATGTCGTCGTCGAGATCGTCGTCCAGCGGCGCCAGCGTCGAGAGCGGCTTGGTCGACAGCGTAATCGCCTTGCGGCTGCTATAGGCCGACACCGAAACGCCGCGCGGCGCTTGCGGGTCGTGCGCCAGCGCATAAAGCGTGGAGCCGACGCGGCCGCCGTGCTCGATCAGATCGCGCTCAGTGCAGCTCGATGCGATCGAGATCGCAAGCGCATGCATGTGATTGCGACGATAGCAGAACAGCGCCAGCATCGCCCGCACTTCCCCCGGCACGCTGGCCACGAGGTGGGGCAGACCATTTTCGTTGGCGCGATACATCGCACCCAGCAGGTCATCGCTCACCGGGCAACGATCGCTCTCAAAAGCTTGACGGCTAGACCACATGAAGCGTTCTCCTCAAATGAGAGGATGCGATTCAATTCGCTAACGTGCGGTTAACCAATGGGCTTAACGGGCAGGTGCGACTCTTGCGCAACAGTGGTAAATATGGCAGCTGCCGCCACATCCCTGCCGCAAGGTTGCCGCAAGCGTCACGGCCGTTCAGCGATGGCTGACGATGTAGATGGCAAGGAAGAAGTCGGTCAGGTGATGCAAGGCCTGGTCGATTCCGATCAGCCACCAGAACCAGCGGGTGTCCGGCGTCACGCCGAAATGCGCCACCAGCCATCCTTTGGCACGATCGATCGTGATGTGAATCGCGAAATCGACCAGTCCGAGAAACCACAGCCTGGGCTCGACTGCGGCGATGATGACGGTGGTCAACACGCCATGGATCGAGCAATGGACCAGCAACGGCAGCGCCCAGCCGGTCTTCTGGTCCTTGCCCATCGCCATCCAGGCGTTCTGCAGGACGAAGTCCGCGAGGACATGCTTGATGGTCAGAGCAAGCATCCAGCCAATGAGCCCGCTCAGAACAACCGACGACGACATTGCAGGAAACACGCTGGCCCCTCTCCGCAGTCACGACGGAGCCGCAATCCCCGTCGGCCGTCGCTCGCCCCATTTATGACATCCCGGCTTCAGGAATGCACGTCGCCGACGCGTGCGCATCTTATTTTACCCCAGGTAGCGCGTCGATGCGCTCACCGATCAATGCACCAGCCCATGACCGCGCATGTCGGCGATCGCCTTGCGTAGCTGCTCGCCTTTGGGATCGCGCGGTATCGTGCGGGCCCGTTCGATGGCGCCCGCGAGGTCGGCCACATGGATCGTGCCGTCGAAGCTCGGCTTGACCAGGCCGTCGATGATCTGATGCCAGGAAGCCATGCCGTGGCGATATCCGGTCCCATAGCCTTCGATCATGGTCGCCGAACGCACCACCGAGACCACGGCATCGGGCCGCAGTGTCAATGCGCGATCGATCATGTGCAGCCAGCGCTCGACCCAGACCCGTTCCACTTCATAACGCGCCGACAGGCGGCGCCAGTGTCGCAACCAGGCCTCGAATTCGAGCCGCTTGAGGCCGACGATGCTCGATTTGCTGAACCGGATCGCGACGGTGCGATGGGCGCAATGGATGCGCTCCAGCACCCGCATCGCGGGCTTGCCGACGATATCTGGCAAAGACGACATCAACTCGTCCAACCGGAAGCGACGCTTATCCACGATCGACTTGCGGCCCGGCGTCACCGGCTCCTGCAGCTTCAGTTGCGCGATACGGATCGGATCAAGGTAACTCATCCGCTCCATCAACAAGCCTGCAATATCAATGAACAACGCGTCATCGACGCCCTTCTTGCCGACGAATCGACGCAGGCGATCGCAATAGAGCTGCGCATAGGCAGGGCTCTGATAATCGATCAGCACTGCCACGCCGTGCTCGGCGACCGGCCGCACGGACGCGGGCAATCCGGCGGGGTACGACACCACGGACACGTCATTGATGCCGGCGATTTCCCGGATGGTCGTGCGGATGACATTGGTCAAACCAGTCACGGCAATTCCCCACTATGCGGGCTGCGCCGCGACCACGCCGTCCGGCACCGGGACATCGCGGCGCGACAGCCGCGCTTCCAACACGCCGATATTCTCAAACAGGCGCGCACTGGCGAGACGCAGGAAGAAGAATCCGAATTCCGGATTTTGCACGTACAACTCCTCCACCTGCGCATAAGTGACGCTGAGCACCAGGCCACCCTCGATACATTCCAGCGTCTGCGTGCGCTCGCCGAGCGGCGACAGCATGCCGAGTTCGCCGACGATCGCGCCGACCGGCAACTCGATGCCGGACTCCACGAGGCGGTAACGCCCGGAGACGATGTAGAACATGCGATCGGCTTTTTCGTCCTTGTAGAACAGGACTTCGCCGGTCTTGCATGTCTGCTTCGTCATGAACGGCTTCAGCCATTCCATTGAGAGATCCGAATTGACCGATTTCTTCACGTCTCGCACCAGCTGCAGCATCTGGTGGAGACGATAGATGTTCACCGGCAGCAGCACGGCGTGCAGCACCATTGTCGGATAGTTATGCGTCGGGATCGAAATTCCGATCAGCAACAGGTTCGCCATGATGCCGAAAACCCGCAGCGGGATCATCGTCCGCATGGTGGCGGTCGCAACCACGAAGATCGTGGCCGCGGCGCTGCCGACGTGATGGAGATTAGACATGTCCATGGCGCGCACCGATTTCCGAGACGACGACCGCTGTCCCTGCCATCGGATGAAAGGCCGATCACCGGGAGCGCGCGAGCCGCGATAGAAGCACTGCGGATATCATAGCCTGCCCGGCAAGGTCTGAAAATGCGCCGGTCGGGCATGGTGATTGACGCACCCGGTCCGCGCGGGCACCGTCGCCCCGCATAAAAGGAGAACAACATGTCGGAAACGACAGACAGCCCTGACAATTCCGCCCCGATCCTGACGATCGACGGCCCCCGCGCCACCATCCGCCTGAATCGCCCCGCCAAGCTGAACCGGCTGTCGCAGGCCGATCTCGACGTGTTGATGGGGCATTTCGACCGCGTCGAGGCGAACCCGGCGATCCGGGTCTTGGTGCTGACCGGCTCCGGCCGCGCTTTCAGCGCCGGCTTCGACCTGACGGCCATCGCGGCACGGGCCGCCAGCACGCCTGCCGACAGCTCCTCCGGTTCGGCTTTCGAGGCGGTCGCCAACCGCCTGGAAGACCTCGGCGTGCCCACGATTTGCCGGTTGAACGGCGGCGTCTATGGGGGCTCCACCGATCTGGCGCTGGCCTGCGACTTCCGCATCGGCCTGGACACGGCCGAGATGTTCATGCCCGCCGCGCGGCTCGGGCTGCATTACTACAAAGGCGGCATCAAACGGTATGTGAGTCGGCTCGGAGCGGACAATGCCAAGCGGCTGTTCCTCACCGCCGAGAAGATCGACGCGCAGGACATGCTGCGGATCGGTTATCTGACCGGCATCGCAACGGCGGATGGGCTGGATGGCGAGGTGGATCGGCTGGCGGCGACGCTGGCCGGCAATGCGCCGATGGCGATGCGCGGCATGAAGCAGGCGATCAATGAGTTCGCCCGCGGCGAGCTGGATGAAGCGGCGGCCGATCGACGCGCGCGTGACAGCATGCGCGGCGATGAGATCAAGGAAGGCACGAAAGCGTTTGCGGAAAAGCGGGCGCCGCGGTTTTGATCGAACCAAGGCAACGACGCTCCGTTTACCTCTCCCCACCGGGGAGAGGTCGGCACGCAAAGCGTGACGGGTGAGGGGGACAGAGACGCCATCGCTTGTTGAAGCCCCTCACCCGCGCGCAACGGCGCGCGACCTCTGCCCGGCGGGGAGAGGTGAAGAAGGCGCGTCGATGCGTCACTCCACAAACGTTGCAACATCCCCCAGCGCTGCCCGGTTGGTCCGATAGCTGTTCACTTTGTGCTCGCTATCCGGATAGCCGAATGAAATGCCACACACCACGCGGCGATCGTCGCCGATGCCGAAATGCTTGCGCACCACGGCGGAATGGAATGCCAGCGCTGCCTGCGGCACGGTGGCGACGCCGAGAGCCTGCGCCGCCAGCATGAAGTTGTTGACGTAGCCGCCGCAATCCACCGCGCCGTAGACGCCGAGCGCCTCGTCGGACGTGATGATCGCCACATGCGGCGCGCCGAAGAAATTGAAGTTCTGCAGCGCCTGTTCGGCGTAGGCGGTCTTGTCGCCGCGTACGATACCGAGCGTGTTGTAGAGCTGGAAACCGCTCTCGCGGCGACGGTCCAGATAGGCGCCGCGATATTCGCGTGGAAATTCGAAATCGCCGCTGTTCGGCGTGCCGGCAGCGGCGACGGGATACAGCACGTCGCGGAATTGCCGGGTTGCCTCGCCCGACGTGATCGTCACCTGCCAGGGCTGGCTGTTGCACCACGACGCCGTGCGCTGTGCAGCGTTAAGAATGCGCTCGATGATCTCGCGCGGCACCTGCTCGGTCTTGTAGGCGCGGCAGGAGTAGCGTGAGGCGAGCAGGGACTCGAGTGTGGAGATGGCGTCGGTCATGGAATGCCTCGTATTCAAGCAGACCTCATGGTGAGGAGGCGCCACTTGCGCCGTCTCGAACCATGAAGTGGCTTGGCCAAGAGTTTGCCGCCATCCTTCGAGACGCGCGCCAAGTGGCGCGCTCCTCAGGATGAGGGATTGAAATTGTCGAGGCGATATCACCGCCCTTTGGTCGGCACCTTGTTGAACGGCACGTCCTTGTCGACGCGAATGTCGCCGGGCAGGCCCAGCACGCGCTCGGCGATGATGTTGCGCAGGATCTCGTCGGTGCCACCGGCGATGCGCATCGAGGGCGACGACAGGATGGTCGCCTGGAACTCGCCGCCGGCTTCCGCATCACCGCCGACCAGCGCGCCGGAGGCCCCCTGCAAATCGGCTGCGAACATCGCGATATCCTGCATCATCATGCCGGAGACGAGCTTGCCGATAGAATTCTCCGGGCCCGGACGCTCGCCCTTGGACAGCGCCGAAATCGAACGATAGCTGGTATAGGTCAGGCCGGAATTCTTCACGGCCCAGCCTGCCAGTTTCGAGCGGACATGCGGATCGTCGATGGCGAGACCGTCTTCCAGCATCAGGTTGCTGCAATAGTCGAACAGCTCCGGGAAACCCGTTGCCACGCGCGCACCGATCGACATCCGCTCGTTCATCAGCGTCGTCAGCGAGACGTTCCAGCCATCACCGACCGCGCCGAGGCGCTGACTGTCAGGGATGCGCACATTGGTGAAGAACACCTCGTTGAATTCCTGCATGCCGTTGGCCTGCTTGATCGGCTTCACCTCGACGCCGTCGCTCTTCATGTCCAGGAAGAACATGGTGAGCCCCTTGTGCTTGGGCACGTTGGGATCGGTGCGGGTGATCAGGATGCCGTAGTCGGAATAATGCGCGCCGGAGGTCCAGATCTTCTGGCCATTGATGATCCAGTCGTCGCCGTCCTTCTCTGCGCGGGTACGCAACCCGGCAACGTCGGAACCGCCGGCTGGTTCGGAGAACAACTGGCACCAGACCTTTTCACCGGAGGCGAGCGGCGGCAGGTACTGCCGCTTCTGCTCCTCGGTCGCATAGGCCATCACGGTCGGGCCGCACATGCCCTGGCCGATGGCGAACGGGCGCGACAGCTTGTCGAACACGCCCTCTTCCTGCTGCCAGATCACACGCTCGATCGGCGTCGATCCGCGGCCGCCATAATCCTTCGGCCAATGCAGACAGGCCCAGCCGGCGTCGGCCTTCTTCTTCTGCCACGCCTTGGAAACATCGAGCATCGCGTCACGTTTTTCGTTGGCGCGCTTGGCATTGGGCTTTGTGAGCTCCGCCTCGAGCTCCTTCGGTGCGTTGGCCGCGATCCACTGGCGGGCGACGGCGCGAAATTCGGCTTCGTGCGGCGTGTCATCGAAATTCATGGCTCTCGTCTTTCTCTCTGTCCCTCATGGTGAGGAGGCGCCATTTGGCGCCGTCTCGAACCATGAGTTGGCCTGACTCTGTGTGTGCCGCCATGGTTCGAGACGGCGCTTCGCACCTCCTCACCATGAGGACAGAGTTTATGCGCGTCCCCGCGTCGGGATCTTGTTGAACGGCACGTCCTTATCGACGCGGATGTCACCGGGCAGGCCCAGTACGCGCTCGGCGATGATGTTGCGCAGGATCTCGTCGGTGCCGCCCTCGACGCGGGTGGCCGGCGAGCGCAGCAGCATCGCCTGGAATTTGCCGGCGGCTTCCGCGTCGTCGGGCCCGTTGAGCACACCCGCTGCGCCCTGCAGGTCCAGCGCGTAGGTCGCGACATCCTGCAGCATGGCGCCGGCGACCAGCTTGCCGATCGAGTTCTCGGGCCCCGGCCGTTCACCCTTCGACAGCGCCGAGATCGAACGGAACGCGGTGTAGCGCAGGCCCGAGGCGCGCACGGCCCAATTGGCGAGCTTGGCACGCACGGCGGGATTGTCGATCGCCGGACCATCGTCGAGCATCAGGTTGTTGCAGAATTCGAACAGCTCGGGAAATCCGGTGGCGACATTGGCGCCGATCGCCATGCGCTCGTTCATCAACGTGGTCAGCGACACGTTCCAGCCATCGCCGACGGCGCCGAGGCGCTGCGAATCGGGAATGCGCACGTCGGTGAAATAGACCTCGTTGAATTCGGCCTGGCCATTGGCCTGCTTGATCGGCTTCACCTCGACGCCCGGGCTCTTCATGTTCAGGAAGAACATGGTGAGGCCTTTGTGCTTCGGCACATTCGGGTCGGTCCGCGTGATCAGGATGCCGTAATCGGAGTGATGTGCACCGGAGGTCCAGATCTTCTGGCCGTTGATGACCCAGTCGTCGCCATCTTTCTCCGCCCGCGTGCGCAAGCCGGCGACATCAGAGCCGCCAGCCGGTTCGGAAAACAACTGACACCAGATGTTTTCACCCGACGCCAGCGGCGGCAGATAGCGCAGCTTATGCTCCTCCTGTGCGAAGGCCATCATGGTCGGGCCGCACATGCCATGACCGATGATGAACAGCGCACCCAGCTTGCCGAACACGCCCTCTTCCTGCTGCCAGATCACCCGCTCGATCGGCGAGGCGCCGCGACCGCCATATTCCTTCGGCCAATGCGGCACCGCCCAGCCGGCATCGGCCTTCTTCTTCTGCCAGGCTTTGGCCACGTCGAGGATATTCGCGCTCTTGAGCTGGATGCGGCCGAGTGCGGCCTTCTTCAGTTCGTCCTCATATTCGCGCGGCGCATTGGCGGAAATCCATGCGCGCGCCTTGCTGCGAAATTCGGCTTCCTGCGGGGTGTCATCGAAGTTCATCTGACGATCCTCAAGCCGCATTCTTCTGGCGCATGCGTTCGATCAACTGGTCTTCCCAATGGCTGAGCGAGCCGAGCCCGACGGCGAGCGCGTTGGATCGGCGATAATACAGATGGCAGTCGAACTCCCAGGTGAAGCCCATGCCGCCGTGGACCTGGATGTTGTTCTTGGAGCAATGCTGAAAGGCCTGCGTGGCGCTGATGCGTGCCGATGCGGCGGCCTCCGGCAATTCGGCTGCGTTGGTCGACAGCGCCCAGGCGCCATAATAGCAGTTCGAGCGCGCCAGCGTGGCGGAAACATACATGTCGGCCAGCATGTGCTTGATGGCCTGGAACGAGCCGATCTGTCGGCCAAAAGCAATGCGGTCGAGCGCGTAGTCGCGGCCCATCTCCAGCGCGCGGTCGGAGCCGCCGACCTGCTCGAAGCCGATCAGCACGGCGGCACGGTCGAGCACCTGCGAGAGGATGCTCCACCCCTCATTGGCCGCACCGAGCAGTTCGGCCTTCACGTTTGTAAAGCTGATCTCGGCCTGATTGCGCGACGGATCGATCGAAGTCAACGCCTTCGCCTCCACACCCTCGGAAGTGAGATCGACGAGGAACAGCGCGATGTCGCTGTCGCGGCCGGTCGATCCGGTGCGTGCAGCCACGATGGCGAAGTCGGCGATGGCGCCGTCGGCGACCGGCTTCTTGGTGCCGTTCAGCACGCCGTTCGACGCCGTCAGCTTGATCGCCTTCGGCGACGGATTACCCGTGCCTTCGAACAGCGCCAGCGTGCCGATCGCATGGCCCTGAGCGATGGCCGGCAGCCACTTCTGCTTCTGCGCGTCCGACCCCGCCAGCAGCAACGCTTCGGCGGCAAGATAAACCGTGGAGGAGAACGGGTCATTCGCTCGCAATGACGGTGGAGAGGTCCTTCATTTCAGCACGATGACATCTTCACCCGGATGCTGTGCATAGAGCTGCGCCACCTGCGCAGCGCGGCGTTCGAGGCCGGCGCGCTGGTTGATGTAACCCTTGTCGGTGAGTTCATTGCCGTCGATCGACGGCGGCTCGACCAGGAGCATCGCCCGTGCGATGCGGCGGCTGCTGGCGCCGACCGAGGTTGCATTGTGGGCGCGCAAGCCTTCCTTGAAGCAAGCAAGCACCTTCGGATGTTTCACCACATCGGCAAAAGTCGCGTCCGGCTGATCGATGAGAATGCGGCAAGCCGGCAGGTTCGGCCAGGCGAGCACGCCAATGAATTCGCGATCCTGCCCGGTGATCAGGGCGTCCTGCACCACCGGTGTCGCGGCTGCGATGATGTCGGTGCGCAACGATCCGACATGGACGAAGGTGCCGGTGGTGAGCTTGAAATCCTCCACCACGCGGCCTGAGAAAATCAGGCCCTTGACTGGGTCGTTGTCATCAACGAACACGCCGGCATCGCCGATCTTGTAGAAACCTTCCTCGTCGAAGGCGGCCTTGGTCAAATCGGGCTGCCGATAATAGCCGGGCATCACATTGATGCCGCGCAGCCGCAGCTCGTATTTCGCATCCACCGGCACCATCTTCAGCTCAACGCCGGGAAACGGCAGGCCGATCAGGCCGACGCGCTCGGTGTCCCAATACGTGCCCGTCGAAGTCGGCGCCGTCTCGGTGCAACCCCAGCCGGTATAGAAGACGATGCGTTCTCCCGTGGCACGAATGGCTAGCGCCTGCATGCGGTCGAACAGGTCGTCCGGCAACCGTGCGCCCCCGTAACCCATCAGGCCGAGATTCTTGAAGAACGAGCGCGCTAGGTCGTCGTCCTTCTCCATCGCGCCGGCAATGGCGGCGTAGCCGGCAGGAACATTGGCGTAATAGCTCGGCGAGATCTCGCGCAGATTGCGCAGCGTCTCGTCGATCATGCCGGGCATCGGGCGACCGTCGTCGATGTAGAGCGTGCCGCCATCGATCAGCAGCGGATTGAACAGCGCATTACCGCCCATGGTGTGGTTCCACGGCATCCAGTCGAGATAGACCGGCGGCTGCGCATCCGGCTGTCGCGGGCGCGTCTGCATCATTTGCGCGGCATTGGCGCACATCATTTGCTGGGTATTGATAACGGCCTTCGGCATTCCTGTTGAGCCGGAGGTGAAAAGCAGTTTGCCCACCGTGTCCGGTGTAATGCCAGCGATCGAATTCGCGACGGCGTCGGTCACCTTGGTCGCCGCCATGTCGGCAAAGGACACGCTCGCAATGCCCGCCGGCGGCCGCGACACATGGATCACCCTGATGCCGGTGAGGTCGAGCGCATCCAGCGCCTTCTGGAACGCCAGCCCGTCCTGCACCATCAACGCGGCCGGCTTGATCAGATCGAACAGATATTTGAGTTTGATGTGATCCTGGCTCATCAGCGAATAAGCGGGCGACACCGGGGCCGCCGGATGCCGCGCCTGCATCGCCGCCATGGTCATCAGCGCGTGCTCGACGGAATTGCCGGACAGGATCGCGATCGGCCCTTCGGCCGGAAGCTTCATGTCGAGCAGCGCTTGGGTGAGGCCATCGGCCGTCCGCTTGGCTTCGGCATAGGACACCTTGCGCCACTGCCGATCGTCACCGGCGCGCTGTGCCAACCAGGTGAGATCGGGGCGCTGTTGCGCCCATTTCGCCAGCGGGGCCGCCAGATGCGGCTCATAATCCATCAACGGCACCCGCGATTTCATCACGATGACGCCGTCGGGACGGCGCTCGACAGCGATGTCGCGCTCCATCCAGTGCACCTTGCGGAAAGCTGGTTTCGTCTGTGCCGCAGCCTGCACGTTCATTTCGTTTCTCCCCGAACGACGTTGCCGACCGCAGTCTCTTGATCAGGACCTCGTGTCGGCATCATGTCTTGCCTCAGCGCGTGACGTAGACGGGCTTGCGCTTCTCGACGAAGGCGCGGATGCCCTCTTCGAAATCCTCCGACCGGCTACACAGCACCTGATTGCGATCTTCCATGGCGATCACGGCTTCGATCGAGCCGGCATCTACCGCCATGTTGATACATTCTTTCGACAACCGCAGCCCGACCGGCGACGCCGAGATCATCGCATCCAGATAGGCCCCGGCAGCTTTGTCCAGTTCACCGTCGGCGACGACTTCCGATACCAGCCCGACGGCCAGTGCCCGATCGGCATGGATGAAGCGCCCGGTGAGGATCAGTTCGGAGGCGATGGACACACCGACAAGGCGCGGCAGGAAATAGCTGGTGCCGATGTCGCAGCCGCCGAGGCCAAGCTTGATGAAGGCGCAGTTCATGCGCGCGGATGTGGTGGCGATGCGGATATCTGCGGCGAGCGCCAGCGCGAAACCGCCACCGGCAGCGGCGCCCTGCACCAGCGCGATGATCGGCTGCGGGCAGCGGCGCATCAGCATCACGATATCGGCGATGCGGCGCTGGGAATCCAGCGACTCGGTCACGGTGCGGGGCGCATTCTGGCCACGCGACGCGATCGCATGTTTGAGATCGAGCCCGGCGCAGAAATTGGCGCCAGCGCCTTTGAGCACGACGACGCGCGTCGTGCGATTGCGCTGCAGGTTCTGGAAATAATCGTTGAGGGCGTCGATCAGCGCGGGATCGAGCGCGTTCAGGCTTTCCGGGCGATTGAGCGTCACCCAGTCCACGCCGTCGTGATGTTCGATCAGCAATGGTGCGGCCACGTGTTACTCCTACCCGTCGTATTGCGCATTCGAGGCGCTTGGTTTTTCGTCATTGCGAGCGAAGCGAAGCAATCCGGTCCTTCTTGTCGTGACTTCTGGATTGCTTCGTCTTTGCGCTAAGAGGAAAGCCAATTGGCTTTCCCTGACCTCGCAATGACGGCATCTTCTGATCGGAGCGTTGCCCGCAAAGCGGACAACAGGGACTACCGCGGCGCCATGCGGATGGCGCCATCGAGGCGGATGGTCTCGCCGTTCAGCATCGGGTTCTCGACGATGTGGACCGCGAGATTGCCATATTCCGACGCGTCGCCGAGGCGGGCGGGGTGCGGCACCTGCGCGCCGAGGCTGGCGCGGGCTTCTTCATTGAGCCCCATCAGCAGCGGCGTCAGGAACAGGCCCGGTGCAATGGTGTTGACGCGAATCTTCTGCGACGACAGATCGCGTGCGGCCGGCAGGGTCATGCCGACGACGCCACCCTTCGAGGCAGCATAGGCGATCTGGCCGATCTGGCCTTCATAGGCCGCGACAGACGCGGTGTTGATGATGACGCCGCGCTCTTCGCCGATGGCGTCCTGTGTCACCAGCTGTTCGGAGAACAGACGCAGGCAATTGAAGCTGCCGATCAGGTTCACCATGATGACGTTGGTGAACTTGTCCAGCGGATAGACACCCTGCTTGCCGACGATGCGCTGCGAACCGCCGATGCCGGCGCAGTTCATCAGCACGCGCGCGGTGCCGTGCGCCGCCGAAGCCTTGGCGAGCGCGGCCTTGACGTCGGCTTCGCTGGTGACGTCACCGACACAGGCGACGCCCTTCACCTCGGCGGCAACCTTCTCGGCATTGTCGGCGGCGCGATCGAACACGGCAACCTTGGCGCCCTTGGCGGCCATCGCGCGTGCGGTCGCCGCACCGAGGCCAGAGCCACCGCCGGTGATAAATACGGCTACGTCTTTGAGCTGCATGTGAGAGCCTTTCCTTGGGCGTTTCGTTCGTGTTCTTTTGTTAGTTCAGTGAAGAGAAAAAGAAGAAATGGTCCTTGGGCGTTTCTTGTTGGTCTTGAACTGCGTTCTTGATGGAATCTGTTTTGTTTCTTGTTCTTCTTGTTGTTGTTTTTGTTAGGTTCCTTGGGCGCTTCCTCAAGTCTTTTGTTTTTGCAGTGTTTCCTTGGGCCGTTTCTTCTTGAGCTTTGTCGTCAGCGCGCTTTGGCGCTCACTTTCTTATTGGTCAGCATGCCGTCGAGCAGCAGCGTTTCGAGATGCGCCACATAGGCGCGGCACACATCATCCGTCACCGGGCCGACGCCTGTGGCGCGCGACATCGCATGACGGCTGAAGAACAGATTGTCGCAGGCGCCGATCAAGCTGGTGTAAAACAGCACAGGATCGACGACGCGGAATTCCTCGGTCTTTTGCCCTTCCGCCAGCAGGCGGCGATGGAAGCTCAGCAGCGGCCTGACGAAGAACTTCGAGACTTCATCCGCCGACTTGTCGCTGCTCTCATGCAGCAGATAGTGGATCAACCGGTTCATGTAGGGGAACTGGTTGTAAGCTTTAATGATGCCGGCGATGTGCAGACGCAGCTTCGCCGTGGCGGAGATCGGCTGATCCAGCAGATATTCCAGATTGGTCATCTCGTTGGCGGCATCGCGCTCGAGCAACGCCAGCAGCAAGCCTTCCTTGTTGCCGAAATGATATTTCACCAGCGCCGCGTTGACGCCCGACTGCTGCGCGATCTCGCTCAGAGAGATCTCGATGGAATTGCTGGCGATCATCAACTCGCTGGCCGCGAGCAACAGCTTATCCGCAGTCGGATTCTTGCCGACTGCCGGACGGACCGGGATGCTTGAGGGGCTCGGAGTCGCTGCCATGGGAGCCGCAGATAATACGAACATCCTGTCGCACTCAAGAGTTAATTGACCGATTGACTAAAATGAATATGCCCCCTTTAATCCGGCCAACATCGCACCCTCAAAGCAAGAAAATCCAAGGGAGATACGCATGGCCGAGGCCTATATCGTCGCCGCCGCACGCACCGCTGGTGGACGCAAGGGTGGCCGGCTATCCGGTTGGCATCCCGCCGATCTTGCCGCCTCCGTATTGAATTCGCTGATCGACCGATCCGGTGTCGATCCCGCGCTGGTAGACGACGTCATCATGGGCTGCGTCGGCCAGGGCGGCGAACAGGCCGTCAATGTCGCACGCAATGCCGTGCTGGCGTCGAGACTGCCGGAAAGCGTGCCGGGCACCTCGATCGACCGTCAATGCGGCTCCTCGCAGCAAGCGCTGCATTTCGCTGCCCAGGCCGTAATGTCGGGCACCATGGACATCGTGATCGCGTCCGGCGTCGAGAGCATGACGCGGGTGCCGATGGGCTCACCCAGCATCCTCGCCGCCAAGGCGGGCATGGGCACTTACAAGAGCCCGCAAATGGAAGCGCGCTATCCGAACATCCAGTTCAGCCAGTTCAGCGGCGCCGAGATGGTGGCGCAGAAATACGATCTGTCGAAGGATGCGCTTGACCAATATGCCTTTGATAGCCACCAGCGGGCCATCGCCGCGACCGAGGCCGGCCGGTTCAAGGACGAGATCATCCCGCTGCAGATCACCCGTGCTGATGGCTCCACCGATACCCATCACATCGACGAAGGCATCCGTTTCGATGCCACGCTGGACGGCATCAAGGGCGTCAAGCTGATCAACGAGAACGGCGGACGCCTGTCGGCCGCGTCGGCCAGCCAGATTTGCGACGGCGCCTCGGGCGTGATGGTGGTCAACGAGAAGGGTCTGAAACAACTCGGCGTCCAACCGCTGGCGCGCATCCACCATATGAGCGTGATGGGCGGCGATCCCGTCATCATGCTGGAAGCGCCGCTGCCGGCGACCAAGCGGGCGCTCGAAAAGGCCGGGATGAGCATCGACGACATCGATCTGTTCGAGGTCAATGAGGCCTTTGCTTCCATTCCGACCGCATGGCTGAAGGCCACCGGCGCCGACCCGGCGCGACTCAACGTCAATGGCGGCGCGATCGCCCTCGGCCATCCGCTCGGCGGCTCCGGCACCAAGCTAATGACGACGCTGCTGCATGCGCTGAAGCAGCAGAACAAGCGTTACGGCTTGCAGACCATGTGCGAAGGCGGCGGCATGGCGAACGTGACGATTATCGAGCGGCTGTAGTCTCTCTCCCCTCTCCCGCTTGCGGGAGGTGGGGCCCGAGCTCAGCGACGGGCGGAAGAGGGTTTGCGGCACACATCCCTCTCCCGTCTCGACCGCTCCGCCCTCTCCCGCAAGCGGGAGAAGGGACGACACACACGAGCGGAAAAAATCCGCCGACCTTTCGGGAGGAAGCATCCATGTCTCATCCGTCGATCCACGCGAAAACCCATCCCGACAAGGTCGCCTATCGTATGGCCGGTTCGGGCCAGGCGCTCACCTATCGCGAGCTCGACGAGCGTTCCAATCGCGGCGCGCATCTGTTTCGATCGCTGGGTCTGAAGGCCGGCGATCACATCGCGCTGTTGATGGAAAATCGACTCGATTTTATGGAAATCTGCTGGGCGGCGCAGCGGTCCGGGCTCTACTACACCGCCATCAGCCGTTACCTCACCGCTGAAGAGATTGCCTACATCGTCCAGGACTGCGGCGCCCGTGTCGTCATCACCTCCGAGCAATGCGCCGATGTGATCGCACCATTGATCACCAACGACGCCGAGCCAATCTTCTACATGGTCGATGGCGCGCGCAGCGGCTTCCGCGACTGGAACACCGCCCTCGCGACGCAGCCGATCACGCCGATCGTCGACGAGATCGCCGGCTATGACATGCTGTATTCGTCCGGCACCACCGGTCGCCCGAAAGGCATCAAGCGTGCGTCGGACAATTCACCGATCGACGTGCCGAATCCGTTCCTGAAACTGCTGTGTTCGACCATGTGCGGCATGACCGAGGACAGCATCTATCTGTCGCCGGCGCCGCTCTATCATGCGGCCCCGCTGCGCTTCAACATGATGGCGATCACCCTCGGCGGCACCTCGGTGATCATGGAGAAATTCGACGCCGAGACCTTCCTGCGTCTGGTCGAGACACACAAGATCACCCAGTCGCAGCTGGTGCCGACCATGTTCGTGCGTATGCTGAAACTGCCTGAGGAGATCCGCAGTCGCTACGATGTCTCCTCGCTGAAAGGCGCGATCCATGCGGCCGCGCCCTGCCCGGTCGATGTGAAGGCGAAGATGATCGACTGGTGGGGTCCGATCCTGATCGAATATTACGCCGGCTCCGAAGGCAACGGCGTCACCGTCTCGAACTCGCAGCAATGGCTGAGTCATCGCGGCACTGTCGGCAAGGCGGTGGTCGGCAGCGTCAAGATTCTCGACGAGAGCGACGAGGAAGTGCCGACCGGCGAGATCGGCACGGTGTATTTCGCCGATACGCCGGTGTTCAGCTATCATAACGATCCAGAAAAAACCAAGCGCGCCTATAATGCGCGCGGCTGGTCGACGCTCGGCGATGTCGGCTATGTCGATACCGAAGGCTTCCTCTATCTCACCGACCGCAAGTCCTACATGATCATTTCCGGCGGCGTGAACATCTACCCGCAAGAGACCGAAGACGTGCTGATCACCCATCCGGAGGTGGCCGACGTCGCGGTGTTCGGCGTGCCCAATGACGAGATGGGCGAGGAAGTGAAAGCCGTGGTGCAGCCGCACGACATGAAGCGCGTCGGCAAGGCCCTGGAAGCCGAACTGATCGCCTATTGCCGCAAGCACCTGTCGCCGATCAAATGTCCGAAGAGCGTGGACTTCGAAGCGGAGCTGCCGCGCACCCCCACCGGCAAACTGGTGAAGCGTCATCTGCGCGACAAGTATTGGCCTAAGAAGGAAACGGTGACGGCGTAAAACCGTGGACGTTCAATCACACCTTTGTCGTCACCCGGCTTGACCGGGTGACCCAGTATACAGCGCACTTACAGAGTATACTGGGTCGCCCGGTCAAGCCGGGCGACAGTTAGCGGCATGCTCCTTGCGGCACGCGTTTCATCGCAGTAAGCCACCGCGATGCTGCGAGACCGTTCATGACTACCGGCCTTCTGATCTCCGCCATCCGCTCCGGCGCCGGCAAGACCACCGTGACGCTCGGCCTGCTCGCGGCGCTGGCGCGGCGCGGGGTGCGGCTGCGCGCGGCCAAGGCTGGGCCGGATTATATCGACCCGGCTTTTCACGCTGCCGCCACCGGCGCGCCTTGCGTCAATCTCGATAGCTGGACCATGCCGCCGCCGTTGCTGCAAAGCCTGATGACGCAGGCGGCGTCGCGTGCCGACCTCGTCGTGGTCGAAGGCGTGATGGGATTGTTCGACGGCCTGTCGACCACATCCGACCGCAATGGCACCAGCGCCAGTATCGCCGCACGATTCCGTCTGCCCGTGATCCTCGTCCTCGACGTCAGCGCCCAAGCACAGTCAGCCGCCGCGGTGGTGCGCGGTTTCGCGACGCACGACCCTGCGATCCGGATCGCCGGCGTGGTGCTCAACCGCGTCGGCAGCGCGCGGCATCGGACGTCGATCACCGAGGCCATCGCTGCGCTGAACGTCCCCGTGGTTGGCGCGGTCCCACGCGACGCGGCCTTTGCTCTGCCGGAGCGCCATCTCGGCCTGGTGCAGGCCGGCGAGCATGGCGATCTCGCAAGCTATATCGCCGCGCTGGCCGACATGGCCGAGACACATCTCGATCTCGACGCCATCCTCGCGCTGGCGGGACCGATCGCAATACAGCCGATGCAGGCGCTTGCGCCGGCGCTACCGCCGCCAGGGCAACGCATCGCACTCGCCTGCGATGCCGCGTTCAGCTTCGTCTACCCGCATCTCCGTGAAGGCTGGCGCGCGGCCGGCGCCGAGATCGTGCACTTCTCGCCGCTCGCAGACGAAACGCCGCCGGAGGATTGCGACAGTTGCTGGTTGCCGGGCGGGTATCCTGAACTCCATGCCGGCGTGCTGGCCGCCGCGACCAGCTTCGTTGACGGCCTTCGCCGCTTCGCCGCGACGCGGCCGGTCCATGGCGAATGTGGTGGCTACATGGTGCTGGGCGAAGCGCTGGAAGATGCCAGCGGTCATCGCCATGCGATGACCGGGCTGCTCAGCCACACCACGAGCCTGCACAAGCGCAAACTTCATCTCGGCTATCGCGAGGCGCGCCTGCTCGCAGACAGCGTAATGGGACCAGCCGGAGTGATCATTCGCGGACACGAATTCCACTATGCGTCATTGACCGATCCCGGCCACGACATGCCGCTGGTCGATCTCGTCAATGCGGATGGTGAGGGCCTGCCCGAACGCGGCGGACGCCGCGGCAATGTCACCGGGACATTCTTTCACGCCATCGCGCAGGTCTGAACGGACGGTGTCGTGATCCTTGGCCGGGTCAAGCCCGGCCAAAACGTGCGGAGATGC
>SDZE01000360.1 GCA_004173095.1 Bradyrhizobiaceae bacterium | reverse complement strand
AATCCGCACCATCCGAAACCAAGCGCGCGCTGGACAATCTGTCGCCGATCCCGATGGAGTGCGACGCGCCGTTCCTGAAGATCGTCGGCGCGTTGCCGCGCGAGCTGAACGGCACGCTGTATCGCAACGGGCCCAATCCACAATTCGACACCGGCTCGCACTGGTTCGTCGGCGACGGCATGTTGCACGCATTCCATCTCGAGAACGGCCGCGCCAGCTATCGCAATCGCTGGGTGCGGACGCCGAAATTCCTGGCCGAGCACGATGCCGGCCGCGCGTTGTTCAAGGGATTCGGTCAGAAACTGGCGGATGCGCCGGCCTCGGCAGGCAACGATACCGGCGCTGCGAACACCAATATCGTCTCGCACGGCGGTCGCCTGCTGGCGCTGGAGGAAGGCCACCCACCGACCGAGATCGAACCGGGCACGCTGCGGACGCTGGGCTATCAGACCTATGACGACCGCCTGCGCGGGCCGTTTACGGCGCATCCCAAGATCGATCCCGCCAGCGGCGAGATGAACTTCTTCGGCTACAATGCCGGCGGCGCCTTCAGCCCGGCGATTTCGTTCGGCGCCATCGACGCAGCGGGCTTGGTCACGCGGTTCGATCGGTTCGACGCGCCCTATGCCAGCATGGTGCACGACTTCATCGTCACCGACCGCCATCTGCTGTTTCCGATTCTGCCCATCACCGGCAGCCTGGACCGCGCCCGCGCAGGCCGCCCGCCTTATGCATGGGAGCCTGACAAGGGTGCCTATGTCGGCGTGCTCAAGCGTGGCAGCGGCGCTGCCGATCTGCGCTGGTTTCGCGGCGAGGCCTGCTACGTGTTTCATGTGATGAATGCATGGGAGGATGGTGACCGCATCATCGCCGACGTCATGCAAGCCGAACAGGCGCCGCTGTTCACGCATCCCGACGGAACGCCGACCGATGCCGCAAAGTCAGCTGCGCGCCTGTGTCGTTGGACATTCGATCTGGCAGCCAGGACCGATCGCTTCACCCGGACCTATCTCGACGACGTGACCGGCGAATTTCCGCGCATCGACGAGCGTCGTGCCGGCCGCATCAGCGACCACGGCTGGTACGCCTGCGCTAATCCGGCGCCGGGCGCCAGCCGCGCTCTGTCCGGCTTGGTTCATGTCGATGGCCAGGGGGCGCGGTGCGCGCAGTATATGCTGCCGCTCGGCGACGAGATTTCAGAGCCGGTCTTCGTGGCGCGCTCCGATGACGCCGTTGAAGGCGATGGCTGGCTGCTCGCCGTGGTCTGGCGCGCCCGCGAAAACCGCAGCGATCTCGCCGTGTTCAATGCCGGCGATATCGCGGCCGGCCCCGTCGCACTGGTGCAATTGGCGCACCGCGTGCCCGCCGGTTTTCACGGCAACTGGGTCGGGTCCGCGTAAGCCGCCTCGTACCGCGCCCCCGCCTCCATTATGACAGTGTAAAGATAGTGCTTGACGGCTGCCGAGATCGAGCGTAGTTAATCTTGACACCGTAAAGATTGAAACCGGGATTGACCGCCATGGCCACCTTTCTCATCCTTGCACCGTTCGGCGCATTTACAGGCCTGATGATGATCGCCTCTGCCGCCACCAGCCTGTTCGGTGCAGCCGCAGTGGCGATCGGCATCGTTGTGTGGGGCGTCGCGCGCGGAAAAACGATCAAGATACTGACGGCCGGATCAGCGCTGTTGTTCGCCGGCATCGGCGCCTACGTCATCTGGATCGACGGAAGTTGGAGCAATGCGGCGCTGCATCTGATGGTCGATCTCGGCGTGCTGGCGATCGCGCTGCTGTCAATCATGATCCGCTCGCCCTTCACGTTGCAATATGCCCGCGAGCACGTCGATGCCGAAACCATGAAACTGCCGGGCTTCCTCACCGCGAACTACGTGATCACATGGGCCTGGACATGCGCATTCGTGCTGATGCTGCTGGCCGACATGCTGGTGCTGTTCGTGCCGGGATCACCGCTGTGGATCGGCTTCGCCACCGCCTTCGCCGCCCGCAACGCGGCGCTGTACTTCACGCG
>SDZE01000540.1 GCA_004173095.1 Bradyrhizobiaceae bacterium | reverse complement strand
GCGATATCCTTGGCATCAAATTGCCGCGCCTTCTCGATCAGAAAGCCAACCTTGTCGGATGAAATTGCGAGTTCTGGCATGATGCGCTCCTCGGTCAAACCTGTTGTGCCGATGCCAACGCGCAGCCCTGCAAGATGATCCATTGCGCCCGCAGCGCAAAATCCCGCATTCTCCACGCCAATAAGAACACGGGAGTGAACACGGCATGCAATGGACGGTCGGCGAGGTCAGGATCACCCAAATCACCGAAAGCCGGATGACCGGCAGCACCCGTTTCATCCTGCCGCAGGCCGGCCCCGACGAGGTCAAGGCGCTGCCCTGGCTGATCCCCGATTTCGCCAATGAGGAAGGCCGGCTGAAAATGTCGATCCATGCGCTGGTGGTGGAAACACCGACCCGGCGCATCATCGTCGATACCTGCCTCGGCAACGACAAGGAAGGCCGCTCGGTCCCCACCTGGAATCATCTTGATACGCCGTTCCTGCGCCACCTGACCGAAGCTGGCTTTGCACCGGACAGCATCGACACCGTTCTGTGCACGCATCTGCACGTCGATCATGTCGGCTGGAATACGCGATGGGTGGACGGACAATGGGTCCCGACTTTCCCCAATGCGCGGTATCTGTTCGGCAAGACCGAATATGACTACTGGAAAACCCACAGCGAACGGCCGGATCACATCGCGGTGTTCAACGACTCCATCAAGCCGGTGGTCGATGCTGGACTGGTCGATCTGATCGCGGCAGATGCCGATATCGCCCATGAGATGTCGCTGATCCCGACGCCCGGCCACAGCCCCGGCCATATGAGTGTTCACATCAAATCCGGTGGTAAGGAGGCATTGCTCACCGGCGACGCCGCGCATCATCCGGTGCAGATGGCGCATCCCGACTGGGCCTCGACGGCGGATTTCGATGCCGCGCAATCCACTCGCTCACGCCACGACCTGTTCGCCCGCTTTGCGGATACGCCGACGCTGGTGATCGGCGGCCATTACGGCGCCGGCCATCTCAAGCGCGACGGAGAAGCGTGGCGCTTTGATGCGCTGCAAACCGAAGATGCACAGCCCGGATAGAGCGGCCTGTCCGCCGAAGCTCGAAGAGCGAAGGCGGATTGATCTTCACTCCGCGGTGTTCCACAACTTCACCCGCCAAACTAAAGGCTCCAGGGAGACGACAATGAAGCTCGTAAGATACGGCGCACTCGGCAGCGAGAAGCCGGGACTGATCGATACCAACGGCAAGTTGCGCGATCTGTCCGGCAAGATCACGGATTTTGCGGACGACGCCTTTTCGCCAGACAATCTCGCCAAGTTGAAGGCCATCGATCCCGCGTCACTCCCCGAAGTCTCCGGCAACCCGCGCTACGGCTCTCCGGTCGGCGGCAAGCCCAAATTCATCGCCATCGGCCTCAACTATGCCGACCACGCCGCCGAATCCAACATGCCGATCCCGTCCGAGCCGATCGTCTTCATGAAGGCGCTGAATTCATTGTGCGGCCCGAATGACGATGTGGAGAAGCCACGCGGCTCCACCAAGCTCGATTGGGAAGTCGAACTCGCCATCATCATCGGCAGCAAAGCCAAATACGTCTCGGAAGCCGATGCGCTGAAGCATGTGGCCGGCTACGCCGTCTGCAACGACGTTTCGGAGCGCTTCTTCCAGATCGAGCGCGGCGGGCAGTGGACCAAGGGCAAGTCGCATGACACCTTCGGTCCGCTCGGGCCGTGGATCGTCACCACGGACGAAGTGGCCGACGTGCACAAGCTCGGCATGTGGCTCGACGTCAATGGCAAGCGCTGCCAGACCGGCTCGACTGCGACCATGATTTTCAACGTGCCGCAGATCGTCTCTTATCTCTCCGGCATGATGACCCTGATGCCCGGTGATATCATCACCACGGGCACCCCGCCCGGCGTCGGGCTCGGCATGAAGCCGCCGAAATTTCTCGAAGTCGGCGACGTCATGACCCTCGGCATCGAAGGTCTCGGCGAGCAGAAGCAAAAGGTCGTGGCGGTTTAAGATTCAC
>SDZE01000474.1 GCA_004173095.1 Bradyrhizobiaceae bacterium | reverse complement strand
GTGGCAGGCCCACGCGCTACAGTCTCGTCCGACAGCGGCACTACCCGCGGCGAGGCAGTGCTCTCGTCGGCGTCTGCAGGAACGATACGGGCTGCCTGGTCGCGTGGTCCGGCCATTGCGGCCTCCTGAAATCGTCACGCGAAACCCTCAGGTTTCGCTCTGTGCGACAACTCGTACATTGACCGAACGGTTCGGTCAAGGTAAACAAGTGGTATTCACGTGAATGCGATTGCTCCCGGCGCAAGCCGGACACCGCCAAAGGCCTTTGGCGATCCTCCAGCAGGCTGAATTAATGGTTGCGCCCCACCGAACTCCTGTTGCCCAGGTTGGCGAAGAAGACAGCGCCAAGCGCCGGCAGATCCTCGACGGCGCCCGTAAGGTCTTCATGACGTTGGGCTTCGACGGCGCCAGCATGGGCGAGATCGCACGGGCGGCGGGCGTGTCGAAGGGCACGCTGTATGTCTACTTCACCGACAAGAGCGGGCTTTTCGAAGCCATCGTCGAGCAGGAAAAGCTCGAACAGGGCAAAGCCGTTTTCAATCTCGATCCGACGCGCGACGCCGAAACGACGCTGGCCGAATTCGGCCGCGGTTATATCCAGTTGCTGTGCCGCCCCGGCGGCGGCTCGGCGATCCGCACAGTGATGGCGATCGCGGAGCGCATGCCGGATGTCGGCAAGCGCTTCTACGACGCCGTGTTGGCGCATTCGATCGGGCTGGTTGCCGCCTATCTCGACGCCCGCGTGAGCGTCAGGGAATTGAACATCGAGGATACCGAGCTGGCGGCGGCGCAGTTCATGATGTCGTGTCAGGCAACGCTGTTTCAGCCCTTCATCTTCCAGGCCAAGCCGACGCCGACGGCGGCGGAGATCGACAAAGTTGTGAACAGCGCGGTGCGGATGTTCCTCGCGGCCTATCGCATCTGAGCGATCCGCCTATTCGTTCTCGTAGAAATCCTCGTCGTCGGGCGTCTTGCGGCTGTTCTTGCGGGGTTTCTTAATCGAGCCGGTCGGACCATCGTCGCCGCGGCCGGCATAGCTGCGACCCATGGCGCGTGACGCGACCTCCTCACCCGACACCGCCGCTGGCTTGCAGATCGACGGCCGCTTCGGCCGGCGCATCAGGTCCACATGGATGTGGTCGTAGTGATAGATGTTGGAGCCGGGCGCCAGCACCGTGCTGAAATACTGGCAAGCGCCGCCCTGCACATCGCGCAGAAAGCCCTGCTCTTCCGGCAGGCCCTTCCAGCCATTCTTGATCGACATGTTGCGGCCGTCGGCAAAGGTGAAGGCGGCGATGTCCAGCGCATTGCCAAACGCATGTTCGGAGATATGCGCGCGCGAATTGCCGTTCATGCCGCGGCAGGAATAGGCCGAGATCTGGCGGATCGACACCACACGCTGGCCGAACCAGCGCATTGCCGCCGGCTGCACCACTTCGGCGAGCCATTTGTCGAGTTGCGACACGATCGGACAGGCCAGCGTCGCCGTCGGTTTCACTTCGACGGGGCCAACCGAACCGGTGACATTGCCCGGACCGGGGCCGAGACGCGGCTGCGTGTATTCTTGCGGCGGGGTCTGAGCGACGCCTGAGCTATAGCGGCCATAGAGCGGCCGGCTTTGCGGCGGACGGCTCTGTGGCATGGCCTGCTCGGGCGCGGCCTCGGACGGCAATTCGATTTCGTCTTCGGCTTGCGACGCCACACCCGGCGCATTCAGCGACACCGGCCCACGACTGGCCGGTGAGTTGGCATAACCGGGGCTATACCCGCCATTATAAGACGGCTGCGGCGGCGCAGGCTGCGCAGGGTAAGTATTGGGATAGTCTCGTCGGCAAAACCGACTGTGCTGTTGGGCTCGCCGAGTGCCGCGACCTTCAACGGAAATTCTGCACCGCAGACACCGGGGCCGGAAATCGGATCGATACGAACCAGCCCGGCGCTCTCGCGCACGGCACCGGATTTCATGCATGCGACCTCGGCCTCGGCTCGCCAGGGGTCGCGCTGCTCGGCTTGAAACAAGCCTTTGCCGCAACCTGCCATCGAGACAAGGACGAAGGAGCCGACGAGATACAAACGAACTCCGCGCGTCATGTGCGCAAGTTGAGCTAAATGTTTTAAAGACTCTTCAACATATGGATTTTGAAGCCGTCAAATTGCGGATATTTGCGCGCGTTCGCAGCAATTTGTGCGACCGCGGGGCGGCAAAGGAGCGGCAAAAATGAGGCACTGCCGCGGGTGCCTCGCGGGGATGGATCGCCTCTTCGGTCGCTTTCAAAAGCGCGAACGGCGATGGATAGCCCCCGCGCCGGTCTCTTCAGGCTGGATTATTATGATACCGCAAAAATTTGCGACCTGTCGCCTTCCTCGGCGTCCAGCCGGGAACGCTTGAGGGGGCTTTGCGTTGCCAAGCGCTGAACCACAAAGGGAGGCAACTATGCC
>SDZE01000606.1 GCA_004173095.1 Bradyrhizobiaceae bacterium | reverse complement strand
GAGGATGTCGTGGCCTATCTCGCGACATTGCGGAGCCCATGATGACAAGGACAGCGATGCACGCCATCGACCACGCCGACCGTCGCCGTTTCCTGGTGCTGGGCAGCAGCGCTGCGATAGTTGCGATGGTCGGCCTGCGCCCGGCACAGGCAACGCCGGACACGATGAAAGCGGCCATTCGCGACGTCGTCAAAGATGCGGTGGTGCGCGCCGGCCGGGTGAAGCTCGAGGTGCCGCCGCTGGTGGAGAACGGCAACACCGTGCCGCTCACGGTGACGGTGTCGAGCCCGATGACGGCTGCGGATCATGTGGTCAGCATTTACGTCTTCAACGAGAAAAACCCGCAGCCCAATGTCGGCAATTTCCATATCGGCCCCCGCGCCGGCCGCGCGCAGGTATCGACGCGCATCCGCCTCGCCGACACGCAGACGCTGATAGCGATCGCCAAACTCTCCGATGGCTCGTTCTGGTCGGCCAGTGCCGATGTCGTGGTGACGCTCGCGGCCTGCACCGAAGAGGCGACCTGATGCCATCCACATTGATCAATGTTCCGCCGACGGCCAGGCGCGGCGATATCATCGAGATCAAGACCCTGATGTCGCACATCATGGAGACCGGGTTTCGCCATACCGAGACCGGCACTGTCATTCCGCGCAACATCATCACCGGCTTCCGCTGCCGCTATAACGGCGTCGAGGTGTTTCGCGCCGATCTGTTTCCGGCCTTCTCCGCCAATCCGTTCATCTCGTTCTTCACAGTCGCCACGGACAGCGGCCGCTTCGAGTTTGAATGGACCGGCGACAACGGCTTTCAGGAGACGGCTACGGCTGACATCACCGTGTCATGACCTCCTCCCGCGCCATCGGCCTGATGCTGGTGCTGTTGCTGGCGGCGGCGTCGCGCAGCAGCACCGCGGAGATCGCGCGCGACGAGCGGCGATCGGGATCGAGCTTCATGGCCACTGAAACGCGCGCGATGCAGGACGACGCCACCGCCAATCCCGGCATGCTGTGGGTGCTGGACGGCGGGAAACTGTGGAACGCCAAACCGCAGGCGTCTGATCGGCTCGGCAAAGCGCCGCCAAAATCCTGCGCGGACTGTCATGGCGAGGTGCAGACGATGCGCGGCGTCAGCGCGCGTTATCCGGCGTTCGACGACAGCTCGGCGCGTCCGGTGGATATCGAGCAGCGCATCAATCTGTGTCGCGTGCGGCATCAGGACGAGCCGGCATTCGCCGATGAAAGCCGCGAATTGCTGGCTTTGAGTGCGCTGGTCGGCCGGCAGTCGCGCGGCATGCCGATCGCATCCGATGCGGATCCGCGGCTGCAGCCATACGTCGCGCGCGGACGCGACCTGTTCACGCGTCGCCAGGGACAGCTCAATCTCAGCTGCGCGAACTGCCACGACGACAACTGGGATCGGCAACTGGCCGGCTCATCGATCACCCAGGCGCATCCGACCGGCTATCCGATCTATCGTCTGGAATGGCAGGGGCTGGGATCGCTGAAGCGACGACTCCGCAACTGCATGACGGGAATCCGATCGCAACCCTTTGAGGCGGACTCTCCCGAGATCGTCGATCTCGAACTGTTTCTCGCCTCACGCGCCGCCGGCATGGCGGTGGAAACGCCAGCCGTTCGTCCGTAGCGATGACGGCAGCAGCGATCCATCGCGTGCGTCAACGGCGTCGCCTGCAACTAATCGAGTCATTACGAGCGCAGCGAAGCAATCCAGAAGGCCACAAGCATAGGCTGGATTGCTTCGTCGCCAAGAGGCTCATCGCAATGACGGCTGAGCGTGCACCGATTGATCTCGGGTCGAATCTTCAGGAGCATGGTGGGTGGGCAAAGGTGCTCTTGCGCCGTGCCCACCACTGCTTGTCGATGCCGTGATGGTGGGCACGCTGCGCTTTGCCCACCCTACGGATTTGGCGGGCGCAGACGATCTCGGAAAAAATCTCTAAGAGCGCGTTTTGGCTGCGGGCACAGCAGCCAAAACGCGCTCTTAGAGATTTTTTCCGAGATCGTCTGCGCC
>SDZE01000081.1 GCA_004173095.1 Bradyrhizobiaceae bacterium | reverse complement strand
CATCAGCTTGGCATATTCCGGCGACATGGTCGCCGCCGTGCCGGTGCTACGCGTCGCCAGATGCCACACGCCGATGAAAGCGAGAAAGATCGCGATGGAAACGACCGCGGCGCGGACGCGAAGGGATGTGATCATGGCCTTCTCCCCGCTTGCGGGGAGAAGGTGGCGCGGACGAAGTCCGTGCCGGATGAGGGGAAGTCTCCACAAGCTCGAAGCGGGTGGAGAGTCCCCCTCACCCGACTTCCACGCGCTGCGCGCGTTTCAGCCGACCTCTCCCCGCAAGCGGGGAGAGGTAAGAAACAACTACGCGCAATAGCGAACATCATGTCGCCTTCTTGATCTTGAAGCTCGCCAGATACTCTTTCGGCTTCTCCGGATCGAACGTCTTGCCCATCACCTGGAACGACTTGTAGGCGGAGGCCGGCGGGGTCTGGCCCATCTCCTTCATCACCTTCGCCGTGTCGGTGGCGAGATAGACCTGCTCGGCGACAGCCTTGTAGTCGACGTCCCCCTTGATCTGTCCCCAGCGCTGCATCTGGGTCATCATCCACACCGCGAAGGACTGCCACGGGAAGGGATCGAAATCGACGCGCTTGGGATCGCTCTTGATGCCGCCGAGACCGTCGGCATAGGTGCCGGTCAGCACCTGCTCCAGCACGATCGGCGGCGCGTTGAGGTAGGCCGCGGGCGCAATGGCTTCCGCGATCGACTTGCGGTTCTCCGCTTTCGACGCATAGGCGGTGGCATCGACGATGGCGCGGGTCAGCGCGGCAAACGAGTTCGGCGCCGTGGTGATGAATTCGCGGCTGGCTGCGAACGAGCAGCAGGGATGACCGTCCCAGATTTCCTTCGACAGGATATGCATGAAGCCGACGCCATCATAGATCGCGCGCTGGCAGATATTGTCGGGCGCGAGAAAGCCGTCGATATTGTCGGCGCGCAGATTGGCGACCATCTCCGGCGGCGGCACCGAACGGATCTGGATGTCGGTGTCGGGGTCGATGCCGTGCTCGGCGAGATAGTAGCGCAGCAGATAGTTGTGCATCGAGTAGTCGAACGGCACCGCGAGCTTGAAGCCCTTCCAGTCCTTCGGGTCGCGCTTGTCCTTGTGCTTGGTGGCGAGCGTGATGCCCTGCCCGTTGATGTTCTCGATCGCAGGCACGGTGAACGGAATCGGCTGCGATCCCAGCCCCAGCGAAATCGCGATCGGCATCGGCGCCAGCATATGGGCTGCGTCGTATTCCTTGTTGATGGTCTTGTCGCGAATGACGGCCCAGCCGGCGGTCTTCACCACTTCGACCTTCAGCCCCTGCTTCTGATAAAAACCCAGCGGATCGGCCATGATGATCGGCGTGGCGCAGGTGATCGGAATGAAGCCGACCTTGAGCTCGGTCTTTTCCAGTTTGCCGGCCCCCTGCGCGAACACTTCGGTGGCCGTCTTGATCGGGAAGAACTGCGACAGCGCCGCCAGCGCGCCGGACGCTCCGACCGATTGCAGGAAGGCGCGGCGCGAGGCCTCGCGCGGAAAAACGGCGCGCATCACCGCCGAGGCGACGACACCCTCATAGCGCTTGTCCTCGGTGTCCGGCACGGCGCATTGCAGCCGCAACGCGGCGTCGTGATCGGACGCCGAGGCGTGCTGGCCGCACGGGCAGCCGGCGAGCCGACGGTTGGGGTCGAACGGATTGTCGAATGTGGACATGGGACGTCTCCGGTGATGCTGCGGAGATCTATTCAAGGAGTGTGCCAGCGTTGGCGGAGCCGAATTGTCTAATTGCCGCAGCGATAACGGCCCATAGATGGCCATTACGAGAATTCGTGCTATACGAGATTTCGTAACACAATCACGAGATTTCGGAGTTTGCCATGGACGAACCGATGCGCGAGCCCGATCTGCGCCTGATCGCCTTCGATCATGCCATCGAGCCCACGCTGCTGCTCGATCCGCACAGCGACCAGATCATCGACGGCAATCTCAAGGCCTGCGCCCTGCTCGGCTACGACCGCATGACCCTACGCGAGATCAAGATCAGCGC
>SDZE01000421.1 GCA_004173095.1 Bradyrhizobiaceae bacterium | reverse complement strand
TGATCCAGCACTTCGGTCTGCAGACCATTCCCATGGACGCCGAGCAGGTGATGCTCGATGGCGTGTTGCTCGACGACGTGCCGGGCATGCGCAAGAAATACGGCGCCAAGACCGCGGCGGCGATCGAGGCTTTCCGCAAGAAATGCGCGAAGATGATCTCGCCGCTGGAATATTACGAAGGCGTCGGCGCCCACGATAACGAGAACCCCTGGGCGCGGATGACGGCGGAGGAAGTGCTCGACCGCGAAGTCAGCGATCCCACCGCCAAGCGCTTCTTCAAGGCGATGGCGCGATCGGATCTCGCCACCGAGGCGCATAACACCAACGGCCTCAACGCGCTGAAGAACTTCGTGATGGATATTGAGGGCTATATCGGCCTCTATTCGATCCAGAACGGCAATGAGCAGCTGATCTCCTGCCTGCGGTCGGAAGTGTCGGCCGACATTCAGCTCAATCATCGCGTCCTCAAGGTCGGCAAGACCGGCGAGGGGCGCTATCGCCTCGACATGATGAACGGCAAGGGGCCGGAGACCCGCGATTTCGATCTCGTCGTGATGTGCCTGCCGCATTCCTGGCTCGGCACCATGCGTTGGGACGGCGAAGACCTGCGCAAGTCGATGGTCAAGCATGTGGCTTACTTCGATCGTCCCGCGCATTACCTGCGCGTGTCGCTGCTGTTCGATACGCCGTTTTGGGGAGATCAGATTCCCGGCGCCTGGTTCATGTCGGAAGCCTTCGGCGGCTGCTGCGTCTATAACGAAGGCGCCCGCCACGATGTCGGCAAGCATGGCGTGCTGAATTGGCTGATCGCGGGCTCCGATGCGTTGGCCTTCGCCAATCTGTCCGACGAGGAACTGATCGACGCGGCGATCAAGTCGCTGCCTGCATCGTTCGGCGATGCGCGCGCCCATCTGCGCGAGGGCAAGATCCATCGCTGGCTGTCTTCGGTCAATGCGATCCCGGGCGGCATGCCCGTGCGTGACGTCATGACCAATCACCGGCCCGACCCCGTCGGTCATCCGGGCTTCGTCGTGGTCGGCGACTATCTGTTCGATTCTACGCTGAACGGCCTGCTCGATTCGTCGGACGCTGCCACCGACATCATCGTCACCGAGATGATGAAGCTCCGCCGTGCCCGCGGCATCAATGGCGTCGTTGCCTCCGACAAGATCGACAACGACTACTTCAGGAACTACCGCAATGTCGGGCCTTATGCGGAGGTCTGGAATCAGTTCACAGATCCCGCCTATCTGATGAATCTGATCAAGATCGTGTGGGGCCGCGCCAAGGGTTACAAATTGCTGGTTGCTGGTTCCGCTTCGGGCGAACTGGTCGGTGCGCTACGCGCCAAGGGCGTCGACGCCTGGGGCGTCGAGAACAACAAGGTGATCCACGCCAGGACGCCGAAGGCGCTGCAGAAGTTCAACAAGCTCGGCTCCATCACCGATCTGCCGTTCAAGGACGAGCAATTCGATTTCGTATTCGAGACAAGCCTGTGCCATGTCGCCGACAAGCACATCACGGCCGCCATCGGCGAACTCAACCGTGTCATCACGACCGGTCTGGTGTTCGGCTCGGTGACCTCGGACATGGCGCCGGCGGTCATCGATCGCTACGACCTGCTGCGCGGCGTCAAGAAGCTCGGCACCTGGTGGGAATGGTCTGAACTGTTTTTCGGCAACGGCTTCGACCTTGCCATGCATCGCCGCGATTGCACCGAGGCCGTCTGGGAGGCCACCCTGGCCGCCGGAAAGGGGCCCGGCCACTGGTATGCCGACGCGGACAGCCTGCGCTACTCGTTCTTCGACAAGGTCGAGGCTGAGGACTGATGGCGTTCGCTGCAGTCGGAGGCTCGGCAAAGTGCAGCGTACCCACCATCCGCAGCCGCGGTGGGCACGCTGCGCTTTGCCCACCCTCCGCGTAGCCTTTTGCGGAACAAAGCCCGATCGCATAGACTTCATGCGGTGGCGGTACAAAGCCACGGCGTGATTCTCTCGGCCTGGACACACCGGGCCTCCAGCAACGGTTCGGTTCATGGCGTCGAAGCCTCCTGAGAAACCCACCTCCGACGACGCCAGCAGCCCGCTCGACGACAAGTTTGCGCTCCCCGTCGGGGCAGCGGCCGCATCGGTACCGAGCACCAAGCCGCCGGCGCTGGAGAAACTCGTCACCGACAAGACGGCCAAGGCCAAGCCGAACGACGACGCTGATGACGACGATGATGACGATGACGACGAAGAACTCGTCGTCTTCACCGCCCGCGAAGCCGCCGGCGCGTTTGGCACGATCTACGCCTTCACGCGGCCGTTCCTCGCCAATCGCCGCAAGATGCTGGCATTTGTCGGCTTCGGCGTGCTGGTTGAGACGCTGTTCAACGTCATCATGCCGCTCAGCCTCAAATTCCTCATCGACGACGCGCTCGGTGAGGAGGATTTCGACGCGTTGATCAAGATTCTCTCGGTGCTGGCCGTGGCTGGCATCATCACCTCGATCGTTGCGATCTGGTATGAGCGCTGGGATGCACGCCTTGCGGCATCGGTCATCGGCAGCGCGCGCGAGCGGCTGTTCAACCATGTGCAGGAGCTGCCTTCGGCCTATTTCGCCCGCACCAAGCGCGGTGAAATCCTGTCGCGTTTCTCCATCGACATGTCGTCCTTCGAGACCTGCATCAAGAGCTTCGCCAACAGCGCATTGTTGCCGTTTCTCGAATTGATCGCTGGCATCCTGCTGATGATCTACCTGAACTGGCAACTCGCCATGGTCGCGTTGCTGGTATTCCCGATCACGCTGATCGGTCCGCGCATCCTGACGCCGAAGGCGGTGCAGGCCAACTACCTGCAGAAGCAGAGCGAGGCTTCGATCCTCGGAACGATCCAGGAGAATATCGCGGCTCAGGCGGTGGTGAAGGCGTTCAGCCTGCAACGCCGCACCATGGGCTGGTTTCGGCTGCGCAATACCGAGACGCGCGATCGCATCGCTGCAGCGACGTTCCTGTCCACCATGGTCGAACGCTCGGTCACCGTTTCCGTGCTGCTGCTGCATCTCGTGGTGCTGGCGATCGGCGCCTATCTCGCCACCAAAGGCCAGATCACCGTCGGCACATTCGTGACGTTCGAAAGCGCGTTCTGGGAGGTGTCCTACAATATCGCCCATGTGATGCATTTCATCCCGGTGTCGATCCAGACTGCGGCGGCCGTGCGCCACATGAACGAGATGCTGGATGAGCCCACCCGCGGCTCCGACAAGCCGAATGCGCCGGAACTGCCGCGTATCGAACACGACATCACCTTCGATCGCGTCAGCTTCCAGTATGAAAACAGCCGCTCGCCGGTGCTCGACAATCTCACCCTGAAACTCGCTATCGGCAAGAAGATCGCGATTGTCGGCCCGTCAGGCTCGGGCAAAAGCACGCTGCTCAATCTGATCCTCCGGCTCTATATGCCCGACGAAGGCCGGGTGACCATCGACGGCGTCGATATCCGCAAGGTCACGCGCGAATCGCTGCGCAGCCACATGGCCGTCGTGTTCCAGGAGAACATGCTGTTCAACATGTCGATCCGCGAGAACATCCGGCTCGGCAAGGACGGCGCGACCGATGAAGAGGTGGTGCAGGCGGCCAAGATGGCGGAGATCCACCCCTACATCATGAGCCTACCGGACAAATACGACACCCAGGTCGGCGAGCGCGGCGACACGCTGTCCGGCGGCCAGCGCCAGCGTATCGCCATCGCGCGCGCCATCGTGCGCAACCCGTCGGTGCTGTTGCTCGACGAGGCGACGTCGGCGCTCGACCAGACGACGGAAGCGGCCTTGAACGCAACGTTGTTCAAGCTCGCCGAAGGTCGCACCCTGATTTCGTCAACACACCGGCTGACGTCGGTGGTCGATATGGACGAGATCATCGTCATCAGCGGGGGCAGGGCGATCGAGCGCGGTTCGCATGCGCAACTGCTGGCCCTCGGCGGTGCCTATCGCGAACTGTGGGACAATCAGGGCTGGCACGGCGCAGCGGACGATGACGACGACGATGACGATGAGGATGAAGACGACGAATAAGCATCGCCGTCGAGAGTCAAACGCTCGTCTTCAGCAGACCTGCTGCGAGTTGCCGGAACGCCTCGACCGCCTTCGGCAGCACGGCTGCTGGGTCCTTTGCGGCCGCCACCCATAGGGCCGCATTCAATGCGGCGCCGTTGATCAGCCGGGCGGCGGCTTCCGCATCCACGGCCTTCACCGTGCCGTCGTCGATCAGTTGCTGGATCATCTGTGTCGTCGTGCGCAGGCAAGATGTCTGGTTCGGCCATTGCGAGGGATCGCCGAGGACGGCAGGGCCGTCCAGCAGCATGATGCGCTGGATCTCGGGCTCCAGGGCCATTTCGATATAGGCGACACCCTCCGTCATGAATCCCAGCCAGAGCGTTTCGGCCTGGCTGGAGGCGGCCCGTGTTCGCTCCAGCATCTCCGTATCGATCTGGTCGATCACGGCCTGCAGGAGTCCCTTCTTGTCGCCGAAATTGTGGTAGAGCGCGCCGCGCGTGAGTCCGGCCGCGGCGGTCAGGTCATCCATGGATGAGGCGGCGTAGCCTTTGCTTGCAAAAGCCTTGCGGGCAGCCTCGATCAGCTTTGCCCGTGTCTCCTCGACCATCTGCGCGCGTCTACCCGTCGCCACCGGCGCACTCCAAATACACATACGTCACGTATGTCACATTGACATACGGTCCGTATGCTCCATGTAGTCACATACGGCACGTATATCAATCGTGCCGATTGGAACAGGAGATATCATGGCCAAACGTGACGCAATCTTCCCCGCCGGCCGGCAGGCGCTTTATGACATCAACCGCTATTCGGCAGCCATCCGCTCGGGAGACCTGCTATTCGTCTCCGGCCAGGTCGGCAGCCGGGAAGATGGCTCGCCGGAACCAGATTTCGGCAAGCAGGTCCAACTGGCGTTCGACAACCTGTCCAATGTCCTCAAGGCGGCCGGGGCCTCGTATGACGATATCGTCGATGTCACGACATTTCACACCCATCCGGAAGTTCAATTCGAGACGGTCAATTCCGTTCGCGCGAAGATCTTCCCGGATCAGCCCTATCCGAACTGGACCGCCGTCGGCGTCAACTGGCTCGCCGGGTACGATTTCGAGATCAAGGTCATTGCCCGCCTGCCTTAACGATTCGGTAATGGCTTGAACGGCGATTCTCCCGATTCTGTCTGCTCGCGGACGGCAGAATCGGGAGTGGGGCTTTAAACGTCCCTGCGACGGGGGCGGATTCTCATGCAACCGTCATCCCGTCGTCATCGAATTGCAGCTTTCGACTCCGCGGAGCGCCGCCGTGGATGGCACTGAATCCACAGGGATTCACGGTGTTTTTCAGAGCCGTCGCATGCTAGAAAATGCTGCGGCACAAGCGTCTTTTGCGCGCCGATAGGTGTTGACTTGCCAGACTCCGCCGGATAAAACCCGGCCACTTAACGACAGGCGGTGAGCTTCGCCAGTGTCGGTACGGATCACCCGATCGGTTCTGAATTTTCGAATCCGAGACGATTGGGCACCAACCTCGACCAAGACGCTCAAACGCTGTCGCTTAAATCTAGGCAATGCCAAGCGACGTTTGGTGTCTCGAAAATATCTCGAGATATCAAATTCAGTGCATGACCTCGATACCGACGGAGGGCGACAGCCTGATGTCACCATCGTGGTCCTCTGCGGCGTTAGCGCTATCCGTTCAGCGATGAATGGTTGGCGTTATTTCGTTTTGCGTGAATTTCATTCGCGTCGAGCGAGACCGATGGGGCAGGGAGCTCCGAACAATTTTTGCGAAGTCATCGAGGCTTCGCGCGAATAAAAGGGTGAAGGCTGACATGCCGACGATCAACCAGCTGATCGCAAAGCCGCGGGTCATTCAGAAGGCGCGCAAGAAGGTGCCGGCTCTGCAGCAGTCGCCGCAGAAGCGTGGCGTTTGCACTCGCGTTTATACCACGACGCCGAAGAAGCCGAACTCGGCGCTTCGTAAGGTCGCCAAGGTGCGTTTGACCAATGGCTTCGAAGTCATCGGTTACATCCCGGGCGAGGGTCATAACCTGCAAGAGCATTCCGTGGTCATGATCCGCGGCGGCCGCGTCAAGGATTTGCCCGGCGTGCGTTACCACATCCTCCGCGGCGTGCTGGATACCCAGGGCGTCAAGAACCGTAAGCAGCGTCGTTCGAAGTACGGCGCGAAGCGTCCGAAGTAAGCCGGAGCCTGATCGATGTCTCGTCGCCATTCTGCTGAAAAGCGCGTTGTGAACCCGGATCCGAAGTTCGGGAACATCATCGTCACCAAGTTCATGAATTCGATCATGTATGACGGCAAGAAGTCTGCCGCCGAACAGATCGTCTACGGTGCTTTCGATCTGATCGAAGCCAAGACCAAGCAGGGCCCGCTGGGCGTGTTCGAGCAGGCGCTCGAAAACGTCATGCCGACCATCGAAGTGCGCTCCCGCCGCGTTGGTGGTGCGACGTATCAGGTGCCGGTCGAAGTGCGCAGCGTGCGCCGCCAGGCACTCGGTATTCGCTGGCTGATCACCGCTGCGCGCGCCCGCAACGAAAAGACCATGACCGAGCGTCTCTCGGCTGAATTGCTCGACGCCTCGAACAGCCGCGGCAACGCGGTCAAGAAGCGCGAAGACGTGCACAAGATGGCCGAAGCCAACCGCGCCTTCTCGCACTATCGCTGGTAATCGCGTCTCGAACGGACACGTAAGGACACTCTCATGCCCCGCCAAAATGCCATCGAGGACTACCGTAATTTCGGTATCATGGCGCATATCGACGCTGGCAAGACCACGACGACTGAGCGCATCCTCTATTATACCGGCAAGAGCCATAAGATCGGCGAAGTGCACGAAGGTGCCGCGACGATGGATTGGATGGAGCAGGAGCAGGAGCGTGGCATCACGATCACTTCGGCTGCCACCACCGCCTATTGGAACGGCAAGCGCCTGAACATCATCGACACCCCCGGCCACGTCGACTTCACGATTGAAGTCGAGCGTTCGCTGCGCGTGCTCGACGGTGCGGTGTGCGTGCTCGACTCCAACCAGGGCGTTGAGCCGCAGACCGAAACCGTTTGGCGCCAGGGCGACAAGTACAAGGTTCCGCGCATCGTTTTCGCCAACAAGATGGATAAGACGGGCGCTGACTTCTACAAGTGCCTGCAGGACATCATCGATCGTCTCGGTGCGAAGCCGGTTGCGATCCAGTTGCCGATCGGTGCCGAGAACGATTTCGTCGGCATGATCGATCTGGTGATCATGAAGGCCTATATCTGGAACAACGAAGCTCTCGGTGCGAAGTACGAGACCGTCGACATTCCGGCCGACCTGCTCGACAAGGCCAAGGAATATCGCGAAAAGCTGCTCGAAGCCGCCGTCGAACTCGACGACGAGGTGATGGGCGCTTATCTCGACGGCAACGAGCCGGACGTTGCGACGCTCAAGCGTCTGCTGCGCAAGGCCGTGCTGACCGGCGCGTTCTACCCGGTGCTGTGCGGCTCGGCCTTCAAGAACAAGGGCGTGCAGCCACTGCTCGACGCAGTGGTCGATTATCTGCCGTCGCCGGTCGACGTTCCCGCCATCAAGGGCACGGACGAAGACGGCAACGAGATCATCCGCCAGGCCGACGACAAGGAGCCGCTGGCTCTGCTCGCGTTCAAGATCATGGACGATCCGTTCGTCGGCACCATCACCTTCTGCCGCATCTATTCGGGTGTTCTGCAGTCGGGCACCGGTGTTGTGAACTCGACCCGTGAGAAGAAAGAACGTATCGGGCGTATGCTGTTGATGCATGCGAACAACCGTGAAGACATCAAGGAAGCCTATGCCGGCGACATCGTCGCGCTGGCCGGCCTCAAGGAAGCCCGCACCGGTGACACGCTTTGCGATCCGGACAAGCAGGTCATCCTTGAGCGTATGGAATTCCCGGAGCCGGTGATCGAAATCGCGATCGAGCCGAAGTCGAAGGCCGACCAGGAAAAGCTGGGCGTCGCTCTCGCCAAGCTCGCTGCGGAAGATCCGTCGTTCCGCGTGTCGACCGACCACGAAAGCGGCCAGACCATTCTCAAGGGCATGGGCGAACTGCATCTCGACATCAAGGTCGACATTCTGCGCCGTACCTACAAGGTCGACGCGAATATCGGCGCACCGCAGGTGGCGTTCCGTGAGAAGATCACGAAGCGTGCCGAGGTCGACTACACCCATAAGAAGCAGACCGGTGGTACCGGCCAGTTCGCCCGCGTGAAGTTCGTGGTCGAGCCGGGCGAGCCGGGCACAGGTTTCGTGTTCGAGTCGAAGGTCGTCGGTGGTTCGGTGCCGAAGGAATACATCCCGGGCGTCGAAAAGGGCCTCAACAGCGTGATGTCGTCGGGCGTGGTCGCGGGCTTCCCCGTGGTCGACGTTCACGTCCAGCTGATCGACGGTGCTTACCACGACGTCGACTCGTCGGCTCTGGCCTTCGAAATCGCTTCGCGCGCTGCGATGCGCGACGCTCTGCAGAAGGGCAAGTCGGTTCTGCTCGAGCCGATCATGAAGGTCGAATGCGTGACCCCGGAAGACTACACCGGTTCGGTCATCGGCGACTTGAACTCCCGCCGTGGCCAGATCCAGGGCCAGGATATGCGCGGCAACGCCAACGTCATCAACGCGATGGTGCCGCTCATGAACATGTTCGGTTACGTGAACACGCTGCGCTCGATGAGCCAGGGTCGTGCAACGTTCTCGATGTCATTCGATCACTACGCTGAAGCGCCGGCAAACGTGTCGGCCGAAGTCCAGAAGAAGTTTGCCTGATCGTCGTTGAGCGCAAGCTGACGACCCAGAGGAGAGAATCATGGCCAAAGCAAAATTTGAACGTAACAAACCGCACTGCAATATCGGCACCATCGGTCACGTCGACCACGGCAAGACGTCCTTGACGGCTGCGATCACCAAGGTGCTCGCCGAGTCCGGCGGCGCGTCGTTCACCGCTTACGACCAGATCGACAAGGCGCCCGAGGAAAAGGCCCGCGGCATCACCATTTCGACCGCCCACGTCGAATACGAAACCGCCAACCGCCACTACGCCCACGTCGATTGCCCCGGCCACGCCGACTATGTGAAGAACATGATCACCGGTGCCGCGCAGATGGACGGCGCGATCCTGGTCGTGTCGGCCGCCGACGGCCCGATGCCGCAGACCCGCGAGCACATCCTGCTCGCCCGCCAGGTCGGCGTGCCCGCGCTGGTCGTGTTCCTGAACAAGTGCGACATGGTCGACGATCCGGAACTGCTCGAGCTCGTGGAAATGGAAGTCCGCGAGCTGCTGTCGAAGTACGACTTCCCGGGCGATGACATTCCGATCGTCAAGGG
>SDZE01000526.1 GCA_004173095.1 Bradyrhizobiaceae bacterium | reverse complement strand
GGCAAGCCGGTGCTCATTGTATCGGGCCAGATGGATCCGATCATTCCGGCCAGCAATGCGCAGCGACTTGCCGTTGCATTGGCGAAGTCAGGCGCTGATGTGCAGCATCGCACGCTGCCGATCGGGCATCAGCTGTCGCAGGCCGATGTGACGGTGGCAAAAGAATGGTTGCGCGAGGCTCAATTCGCAAAAGACGCTGCGGCCTAACCTCGCCCCGCTTGCGGGGAGAGGTCGGAGGCGAGCGGAGCGAAGCCGTCGGGTGAGGGGGAGCCTCCGCAAGTTCGGAGTTCGTGGACGCGTCCCCTCACCCGACTTCCACGCGCTGCAGTGGACCTCTCCCCGCAAGCGGGGAGAGGTTGCTACAAATTCGCCGACCCAAAAATCTCCTTGTACCAATCCGCGATCAGTTTCGGATTGATGCGGCCATCGACGATGAACACGCCTTGCGCGCCGCTCTCGACCCAGCTCCTGACGGCATCGAGATCGCCCAGCGTCTTCACCACGCAGCCATCAGCGCCATAGCCGCGGGCGATGGCGGCGAAATCGGTCACCGGGAACTGCGCCATACTGGCGGAGTAGCCTTCCGGAACGAAGTGATGCACTTCCGCACTATAGGCGCTGTCGTTGTAGATGAAGATGCAGATGCGCTTCTTCAATCGCACGGCCGTCTCCAGCTCTGCGATCGACATCAGGAAGCCACCGTCCCCGACGGCCAGCACCGTGAGCCGATCCGGCTGCGTTACCGCCGCGCCGATGGCGCCGGCAAGACCGAGGCCGATCGACTGGAAGGCGATCGGAATGCACCAGCCGCGATGGTCGGGCACCGCCAGATAGCGCGCCACCCAGCCGACGAAATGGCCGCCATCGACGATGACGGTGCGATCCCTGGGCAGGAGATCGTCCATCGCGATGCTCAGGGTTCGCGGATCGATGTGATCGGCGGTGCTGGTATCGTCGAACGGCGCATTGCGATTGCTCTTGCCGTCGATCACCGCTGCAACCTCGGTTGTGCGCCAGCCGATGCCGGACATATCCTCCGTGGCCAGCGCCTCCAGCAAGGCCGTCGCCACCTGTGACGCATCGCCTTCGAGTTCGAGATCGACCGGGCGATGCACGCCGATGCGTCCCTTCTCGACATCGATCTGCACCAGTTGGGCATGATCGTCGATCAGCCGCCCCTTCTTGGTCGTCCACATATTCAACGACATGCCGAAAGCCAGGATCATGTCGCTGCGCGCGATCAATTCGGCCGCCGCTGGCGACGAGAAGCCGCCGGCGATGCCGAGATTCCAGGGGTGGCCGGAGAACATGCCATGCGCCTGAATCGAGGTGGACAGCAGCGCGCCAATCTTGTCGGCGAGTTCGACCAGCAGAGGCTGCGCATCGGCGACCACCGCGCCGTGGCCGGCCAGGATCAGCGGCCGGCGCGACGAGCGGATCGTCGCGACCAGCTCCGCGAGCTTCTCAGCATTGAGCGAGCGGCGCGGCACCAGAGGCGGATGGCGCTTGCCCATGGTGGCGGTGACGGCCATTTCCTGCACATCGATGGGCAGGCTGAGCACCACCGGCTTGCGCTCCCTGATCGCACGCGCCGCGGCGTTCCAGGTTTCGAGATAGGCAGTTTGCGGATCGCCGATCTGGCGCCATTCGCCGCCGACCGCATGCACCAGTTCGGCCTGGTTGAAGGCAAAGGCCGACTGCTTGTCGCCCGTGACCACATCGCCGGCCAACACCAGCAACGGCGTATCGCTCTTGGCGGCCTCGCCGATGCCCGTAATCGCATTGGTGAGACCCGGGCCTGCCGTGACACTGACCACCACCAGCTCGCGCGTCAGCCGCGCGGCCACATCGGCCATGCTGACCGCACCGCCCTCGTGGCGCGCAGCGATGAAATCGATACCGAGATCGGTGAGTGCCAGTGTCACCTTAAAATTGGCGCCGCCGACGAGACCGAAGCAGCGCCTGGCGCCGAGATCGGCAATCGCCCGTGCGACTGCGCGCCATACCGGAATTGAATCGGGCGGCCCCGCAACCTGCGTGATCGGAGATTTGGCGGCGGACGATAATGTCATGAGGTCACTCTGCTGCAAGCGCGATGTGCACGACATTCAAGGATCGGGCCAGACGGTTTAAGCCTAAAGCATTTTAGCCATATCCGCGCGACCGTGTCATCAGACGATCGTGAACGACGACAAACCGCCCTCGCCTCTTATGGCGACGACGGTCTTGCAGTTCATGCGACTGGAGACGTCAGATCGGATGAGAGCGATCGATCAGGCCCGTCCGGCTGCCACCATGCTCAGCAAATCCTCGCTGCGGCGCGGGGCTGCGGCATCTTCGAGCGAATTGCGCAGGTTTTCGATATCCGCAGCAGGCTGCGGGCACCAGCCACACGGGCAACCACCGTCCCGATGGGCAGCAGCCACCTCGCGATAGGTTCGCCCGAGCGCTTTGGCCAGCAACGTCATCACCACGTCGGGGGGCATCCGCGACGTGTCCAGCACCCGACAGAACGTGGTCATGATGGACTGGTCGAAAAAGGCCTGCGCCGATTGTTCGTCGGTGATATCGGAGACTTTGACCGGTTGTGGCAGCATGAGCTTTTCCTTGGCAACCCCGTCCCTGTCTAGGCTGCGAGGTCGTGCTGCTCAACCGCTTTCAGGGCCGGAAGCTTAGAAGCTCTGTAGCTTCGAATGCCTCGAAATGCGGAAAGTGTAGTTCGCTATTCCGCAGCCTGCGCCGATACACCATCGGCATCGCGATGCAGCGCTTCGATACAAGCCACTTCATTTGTCGCGCCCATGATCAGCGGGATGCGCTGATGGATCGCGGTCGGCGCCACATCGAGAATGCGCTGTCGGCCGGTGGACGCTGCGCCGCCGGCCTGCTCGACGATGAAGGCCATCGGATGCGCCTCGTAAACCAGACGCAGGCGGCCATCGCCATAGCCCGGGCGGGCGTCGCCCGGATACAGGAACACGCCGCCACGCACGAGGATGCGATAGACTTCGGCCACCAGGGCCGCGATCCAGCGCATGTTGAAATTCTTCGCCTTCACGCCGTCCCGGCCGGCCAGGCACTGATCGACGAAATCGCGCACCGGCGCTTCCCAGTGGCGATAGTTCGAGCCGTTGATGGCGTATTCGGTGCAATCGGCCGCGATGCGCAGATCGGCGTGGATGCGCCGGTAAACGCGCGCAGCGCGATCGAGCGTGAAGATGTGGACGCCGTCGCCGAGAGTCAGCACCAGCGATGTCTGCGGGCCGTAGACGACGAAGCCGGCGGCGATCTGCGCGGTGCCGGGCGAGGTGAATGGCGTCTGGCCGGCGACGGACGGCATGATCGAGAAGATCGTACCGATGGTCATGTTGGTTTCGATATTGGACGACCCGTCGAGCGGATCATAGGCGATGTCGATGACACCGCCGCCGTCGCGGATCTCCGCCGTCTCCGCTTCCTCGGACGCCAGCGCGCCCCATGGCACATCGGCCAGCGCCGCGCGCACCATCTCGTCGGCGCGGACGTCGAGATCTTTCTGCACATCGCCATCGGCATTCTCGCTGCCTTGCGCAGCGCCGGTGATGCCAGCCAGGGCACCGCGGCCGATCAATTCGGAAATCTCGATCGACGTGGCGGCAAACGCCGCGACCGCGGAAGCGACGGCCTGACGGAGCGGATCCTGACCGGCGAAATCGGCGATATGGCGGGACAGGTCGATCGGCGCAGTCATGGTATCTCCGGGGTTTCTCGCCGAGTTCTGACACGCCGGCTTGCAGCCCGACAAGCTTCGAATCCCTCCAACCCACGGAAACTTGTGACATTTCCTGCGGCTGCTATGGTGCCGGCCGCAATTTGCCGACGACGATGCCGGAGACCTCATGACGACGCCCCATTCCACCGCGCCCGCCAGCGTCGTGACCGATCTCTACCTCTCGACCAAGGACCAGCATACCGCTGCCGAGCGTTCCGGCATCATTCGCGACCTGTTGCGCGGCGAAGCCAGCCGCGACGGTTACATTTTGCTGCAGCGGAACCTGCTGCCGGCCTATCAGGCGCTGGAAGCCGGGCTCGACGCGCATCGCGGCTCGCCGCTGCTGGGCCCGCTCGCCGCTTATCGGCTCGATCGCACCACCGCGCTCAAGGCCGATCTTGTCGCACTGTGCGGTGGCGATATTGCGCAGGTGCCGGTGCTTGCCGAAGGCAGCGCCTATGCCAGGCGCATCGAAGAGGCTGCATCGGGCGACGGCGAATTGCTGATTGCGCACGCCTATACGCGTTATCTCGGCGATCTCTCCGGCGGCCAGATTCTCAAGAAGCTGCTGGCCAAGAAGCCGGGCCTCGCGCCGAACGAACTCACTTTCTACGACTTCCCTGCGCATGCCGATTTGGCGGCGCTGAAGAACGACTACCGGAATGCGCTGGACGACGCCGGCCGGCGCGCCACGCAGAAGCAGGCGATCGTCGACGAAGGCTCGGTGGCGTTTCAGCTCAACACGGATATTTCGTGGGCGGTGCAGAAGGCGATCGACGGCGAGCGGGTGGCGTATTAGCTCGGTTCTTGCTTCACCTCTCCCCTCCGGGGAGAGGTCGAAACCGCAGCGCAGCGAAGGTTTCGGGTGAGGGGGAGCCGCAAACTCCGACCTCGCGAAGCCCCCTCACCCGCCGCGAAGACGCGGCGACCTCTCCCCGGAGGGGAGAGGTGAAGATGGTGCGCTACTTCCAGCTCACCACGGGCGGCATCGAGCTTAAGATGGTTTCGATATTGCCGCCGGTCTGCAGGCCGAAAGTGGTGCCCTTGTCGTAGAGCAGGTTGAACTCGACATAGAGCCCGCGGGTTTCCAGCTGCTGGGCGCGCTCGGCGTCGCTCCAGGATTCCTGCATCCGCGTGCGGACGATGCGCGGATAGACGTTCAAGAACGCCTCGCCGACATCGCGCGTGAAGGCAAAATCCTTGTCGAAATCGACGCTGAGCTGATCGTAGAAGATGCCGCCGACGCCGCGGGTGACGCCGCGATGCGGCAGGAAGAAGTAGTCGTCGGCCCAGGCCTTGAACTTGGTGTAGTAGCCGGGATCATGCGCGTCGCAGGCGGCGCGCATGGCAGCGTGAAACGTGATCGTATCCGGCGCATCGGGCGCGCGCTGGTCGGGCAGCATCGGCGTCAGGTCCGCGCCGCCACCGAACCAGCCGACCGAAGTGGCGAGGAAGCGCGTGTTCATATGCACCGTGGGCACCCGCGGCGACCGCGGATGCATGATCAGGCTGATGCTGGTGGAGACGTAATCGAGCTGATCGCCGCCGCCCGGCATCGCGCGCGCCATCTCCGGCGACAACCGACCATTGGCCGACGAGGTGTGGATGCCGATTTTCTCGAACAGCCGGCCGCCCGACAGAAACCCGCCGACCCCGCCGCCGCTGCCGGTCTTGCGCGTCCAGGGCCGGAAATCGAACCGCGCCGGCGCGCCCGGGAACAGCGCCTCCGGCGCCTCGCGCTCCAGCGTCTCGATGGCGCTGCAGATGCGATCGCGGAGGCTTTCGAACCACTGTTTGGCATGCGCGCGCTGCGCGTCGATGGCGGGGGGGATGGCTGATGTCATCGGTGTCTTCGGCCTGAAATCGGGGGCGCTGCTGCGCGTTATATGCGGCTTTGGCCCATGAGGACACCTTGAGATATATCAACAATGCACCGGGCGGCGCGGGGCCCCGCCTCGCCAAGTCCGGGTCGAGCGTGTATCAAATACGACAGAGCCCTCGCCCCAGCCCCTTGCGGATCACGCCTTTGTCTCACCCTGCGTCCCAGCCTGCCAAACCCTTTCTCGATGTCCTCAACGGCCAGCGCCAGGCCACGCCGCCGCTGTGGATGATGCGCCAGGCCGGGCGCTATCTGCCGGAATATCGCAAGGTGCGCGAGACCGCAGGCGGCTTCCTCGATCTCTGCTTCAATCCGGAATTCGCCACCGAAGTGACGCTGCAGCCGATCCGCCGCTTCGGCTTCGATGCCGCGATCATCTTCTCGGACATTCTGGTGATCCCCTATGCGCTCGGCCGCAGCGTGCGCTTCGAGGCCGGCGAAGGCCCGCGGCTGGATCCGCTCGACAGTCCCGAGCAGGTGGCGACGCTGGCGCGCGCCGCGGATTTCACCAAACTCGATCCGGTGTTCGAGGCGCTGCGCCGGGTCCGCGCGGCGCTCGATCCCAAGGTGACGCTGATCGGCTTTTGCGGTGCGCCATGGACGGTGGCGACCTATATGGTGGCCGGCCGCGGCACCCCCGACCAGGGCCCGGCGCGGATGATGGCCTATCGGCATCCCGACGCCTTCGCCGCGATCATCGATGTGATCGTGGAGAACTCGATCCAGTATCTGCTGCGCCAGCTCGAGGCCGGCGCCGAGGTGCTGCAGATCTTCGACACCTGGGCCGGCGTGCTGCCCGCCGCTGAATTCCAGCGCTGGTCGGTGGAGCCGACGAAGCGCATCGTCGACGGCGTGCGCGCCAAGGTGCCGGGCGCCAAGATCATCGGCTTTCCGCGCGGCGCCGGCGCGCTGCTGCCGTCTTACGTCGCGGCGACCTCCGTCGATGCCGTCAGCATCGACTGGGCCGCCGAGCCCGGCTTCGTGCGCGACCACGTGCAGAGCCGCGTCGCCGTGCAGGGCAATCTCGATCCCCTGGTGCTGATCGCCGGCGGTGCCGCGCTCGACCGCGCGGTGGACGACGTGCTGGCGAATTACGCGCCCGGCCGTTTCATCTTCAATCTCGGCCATGGCATTCAGCCGGAAACGCCGGTCGCCCATGTGGAGCAGATGGTGAAGCGGGTGCGGGATTTTCGCGGCTAGGCACCGGCAGAAGTGTCCCCTCTCCCGCCCGTGCGAAGCGAAGCTTCGCTAGGCGGGGGAGGGTCAGGGTGGAGGCAGCCCCACACGTCGACGTCACGTGGGGCGCCCCACCCCGGCCCTCCCCACTGCGCCGCTGCGCGGCTTGAGGGAGGGAGCACTTGTTCCGCGCGTCGCTTCCCGATCGACCTGTCAAACAGCCACGCCTCTTTAAAATCTCGCCTCCCTGAAATCATGCCTCCGCGATCTCGCGGCGCTTGCGCGTCCGAGGTGTGGGCCTTCCTCCCCGCGCGAAGATGAGGGGAGGTGGTACGCCGCAAGGCGCACTTGAGTGAAGTGGTCGCTGCCCGTGCCAGCTGGATCGCCAGCCGGCCTGAGCCGCGCAACGCCTTACGGCGCACCACCGCGACGTTCTCACTGGCCGAAGGACCGTTCTTCCGGGTACTGGGCGCTTCCTCGCAAGGAAGCCATCCGACGGATTTCTCCGCCTTCACCCGCACCGCGTCCAGCCGCGCATGAGCGGCAGACCCCCTTAGTGGGCCGGACGGTGACCCTCGGCCACCCGGGTGCAAGAGGATACGTCATCCCCCGGCCCGCAGGCGCCGCATCTTCTTCCGCTTCAAGACGTCTCATGAAACGTCCCCTCACGAACAAGACCAGGCAAGAACAATCTAAAGGCGACTGGATGTCAAGAACAAAATAAGAACATGCGGACGTTGGCAACGCATCAGGCGCTGCGCCGGCGCCGCAGCCGCGGGCCCGCGCGGGGTGTCGCGCGCAGGGGTGCCGCGTGGCCCCGCCCGGGCCGAGCGGGACGCAGCCGCGCCGCCGAAGATCGGGATGCGGCCGCGCCGCGCGGCCCGACGGGGCTGTTGATTTCATGCGTGTTCTGCGTGCAAGGGCTTTGACTCCGGACGCGCCGACGTTCACAAGCCGCCCATGGCCAAGAAACCCGGTACCAATCCCAAAGGCGAATTCGCCTTCTTCAACGTCACTTATGTGGACGGCACGCAGCGCTCGAACCGCCGCGTCCCCTCGGAGCTGCTCGGCGGCCTCGACGGCGACGAGCCGGCCAAGCAGGCGATCGCCGACCAGGACGCCGAGATCGCCGAGAAGAGCGGCAAGCCGCCCATCGAAATCGCGAGCGTCGAGCGCGTCGGGGCGAAGAAGAAGTAGTTAGCTTCGCGATCCACACCAACGCGCAGCAATAGTATTGCAACAGTTACTCAACCTAGTATTGTTTCTAGGGGGAGTAACAATGTCTAATAAAAAACTAACGCCCGTAGGCGGCATTATTTTCGGACTACACGAGCGCTGTACTGAAACGCTGAAACGGTCTTGTCATAGGAGCTACGCCGCATTGAATGGCGGCAGCTATTTGTTCGCGAAAGACCTTGACGCTTGGAGCATAGCACTCCAGCAATTTCCAGAACGCGGGCTATATGCAGTATCGGGCAATCCTCGCTTGCTCCTGAAAACTATTGCTCTGGCAGGGACGATTCGATCAACTGAAATTGAACGCGTTATCAAGGAGTTCTTTCGCGAAGCGATTTGGTCAGAAAACACTGGACTAGGCGAGCGATATCCTGGCCATAAAGAAATCATTGATTGGGGTCGCACCTTCATTGAGCAATTTGTTATCCCGAACACCATTGAAAAAAATATCACTTGGGCGAACGAAAGAAAATCTGAACGGACCTGTTTCTTTTGGATCCATCGCGATGCTCCAGAAGCAGTTCGTGAAGCCCTCCGTTTGCTGATGTACACAGGCATTGTAACGCGACTCGGCACAAGCGTCGTCGCAACGCGAAGCCAAGTTGGTACCCGCTATGCGGTAAATATAGGTTGCCTAGCGTCACCCACGCCATCACCGATCTCATTTATTTCTGATATCAGAAAGGGACTTGCGGTAAAACGAATGACCGAGTACGGCGCGAACTTTCAAACCTTTGCTGAGGTCGCGAGCACAGTTGGCGATGTGATAGAAGCTGACGTATCATCAGTACTATCAAAACAGTTGAGAAAATCGATTGAAGTACTGGATATATCTGAACATCAGAAAAAGGCTTTGAAATCCATAAAAGTAAACACGGTCGGCAAGGCGCTAAACTCAACCGAGGCGGACTTTATGAAAGCTGAGTACATTGGACCAAAGCGATCAAGACTCATAAAGAACGTGGTAACCGCAGCAGTTATTGAATACTTGTCCGGTTGATTGTGCGACTTCGTCGTCAGTTATGCTGTTCGCGTCGTGAATGAAAGTGATGCTCAAGCTTGCAGATCCTCGTCCTATACTCTCTCAAGACGCAAGATAGTACAAAACGACGATCGGAACGACGGGACGTAAATCTACTCTTCCGCTTTAAGATGGATTACCCGGGTCAAGCCCGGCGATGACAGTTGAGGGCAATGCCCTTGTGGGCTGCGCTGGCGATTAGCCTTTCCCTTGCCGGCGCGCTGAGCTCACGGACACCGGGGGCCTGTTCGTCCACGTTACGAAGTCGCTGGGATGGTGCGATGAAAGGCCGTCGCCGCGCGCTAACGCCATGTCTTTCTCGTCGCAGCGGCCGTAAC
>SDZE01000352.1 GCA_004173095.1 Bradyrhizobiaceae bacterium | reverse complement strand
TCCACCCAATTCGGGCCGGCAAGCCCGACCGGATCGCGCTCCCAATAGCAGGAGATCAATCCTCCGCTCTGCACGATGCGTCCGAGAATGCGCTGCCCGTCGCGGGGCGCCTCACTCATCGGCCGAACAAACTGCCCGTATTCCCTCAGAATTCGCTCGACCTGCATTCAAGGCGCTTCCATTTGCGGAGAGGCGCCGATCGGCACCGCGTCAACGGGTAATCAAAACCGACGAACTTTGTTTCGATGACACGGGCGGAAGCCTGCGGCTTGATGACCCGCACGACGCCTATGCAATGCGGAGGCCTGACGGCGAGTGATTCTCGCGGCGCGCGCGTGCTCCAAGGGCAGACAACCGGCAAAGCAGTGCGGTTTCGACCACAACGGGTTAGTTTTGAACGAAAGTAACGTGGGGTAACTCTGCTGAGACACCCGGTCCGCACCGCGTAAACCGCTGGAAATTAACGGTTCTTTCAATTTTAATTAATTCGTTGCTAAGCATGATTTTGCGGTGCGTCTCAACTTGTCGGGTTGTAGTCCGCTGTGGCGGATGGGTGACAGCAATTTGTGCAAAACCCGTCTATCTCGACGCCATAGGACGGAGCCCAAGCGCGCCCCGCTCTTAAAAAAATGGTTTTCTGGAGAAGACAAATGAAGAAGTTCCTGCTGGGCACCGCCGCCCTCCTCGCCATGGGCGCCTCGGCTTCGGCCGCTGACCTGGCCGCCCGTCCCTACACCAAGGCTCCGGCTTACGCCGCTGCCCCGATCTATAACTGGACCGGCTTCTACATCGGCGGTCACGTCGGTGGCGCGTTCAACGGCAACAGCGGCTTCGGCGGCACCACCGACAACTCCGACGGTCGCTTCCTCGGCGGCGTGCAGGGCGGCGCTGACTACCAGTTCGCTCCGAACTGGGTGATCGGTGTTGAAGGTCAGTACAGCTGGGTTGGCAACAACAACACGAACATCGCGTTCGCTGGCACGGGCTTCGGCTACAATCTGAACCAGAAGGGTCTGGCTTCGGTGACCGGCCGTCTCGGCTACACCTGGGGTCCGGCACTGCTCTACGTGAAGGGCGGTTGGGCTTATCAGGACGCCACCGAGACCCTGTTCGCTCCGGTTGGTTACACCGGTGGCTTCGCCACCAGCACCAAGGACAACGGTTACACCGTCGGCGCCGGCCTCGAATACATGTTCACCCAGAACTGGTCGGGCAAGGTCGAGTATCAGTACTACGACTTCGGCAGCACCACGATCACCACTCCGGCAGTCCTGACTGCTTTCGGTTCGTCCAAGAACGACCAGCACGTCGTCAAGGCCGGCCTGAACTACCGCTTCAACTGGGGTGGCCCGGTCGTCGCGAAGTATTGAGATCCGCGCCTGATTTCAGGCTCGTGACTTACGGAAAGGCCGGCGGAAACGCCGGCCTTTTTGTTGTTTGATGATGTGATCCAGATCGCCACAGATGCGCTGCCCCGCATCGTGATGACTTCGCTCTTTTACACTTTGCTAACCGCGCGGGGCGGGCGACAGCTGGGGATCGCAGATTTACGCAGATGTTAACCCGGTACCTCCATACTCATCGCGCGATCCGCGAGCATCACCGCGCACGTGGGGGAGTCATACAAGTGAAGTCGATACTCGGAAAAATCGGACGCATCCGTGTCGCGCGTCCGCGCTTTGGCATTCGTGGCAGCCTGTTTGCGGCTTTCGCCGTCATCGCCGGCATGGCGATCCTGATCAGCGTCGGCGCCGGCGCCATGCTCGGGCAACTCGGCCAGATGATGACCGAACTCAACGGCCGCGACATTCCGAAGCTGACCGCCAGCCTCGAACTGGCCACCGCCAGCGAGAGCCTCGCCAGCCAGGGCCCGATGCTGCTCGCATCTTCCTCCGGCGCATGCGGGCCACCCATCAGATCGCCGTCGAGAAACTCGCCGCGATTGCCAGGCTCGGGGCCGACAAGGCCGTGGTCACAGCGCTCGGCGAATCCGTGAAGAACATCGAGGACACGATCCGCAGCCTTGGCGCTGCAACCCAGGAAAAGATCGACGCCGCAGCCCAGCACGAGAAGCTGTACAATGCCGTGCGCGCCGCTGCCGACAATTTCGTCAACAAGGCGGCGCCATCGATGGCCGACGCTCAGACCGGCATGGACGCGACCTTGCGCGCCGCCGTGTTCTCAGCCGAAGATTCCGGTGAGGCCTCGCGCATCATCGTCCAGGTCGGCAATGTCGTCGCCGACACCAATCTGATTTCATCGGATTTGATGGGCGCGCTGTCTGCCGGTACCGGCGAAGCGCTGTCCCCGATCGAGGACAGTTTCAAGACCGCGCAAAAGCGCGTGAAGGACAATCTCGCAGCGCTCGATGGCGCCATCGGCAGCATTCCCGAACTGCGGAAAGCCGCCGAGCAACTGCTCGCGCTCGGCGACGGCAAGAACGGTGTGTTCAAGGTCCGCCAGAAGGAAATCGATACGCTCGAATATGGCGCGCTCATTCTCGACGAAACCCGCAAGCTCAATGCCGGGCTCGGCATC
>SDZE01000628.1 GCA_004173095.1 Bradyrhizobiaceae bacterium | reverse complement strand
GTCGGCCACGACTGTGCGAGCAGTTCGCGCCAGTCGGTAACGAGCACCTTCACCACGTCGCCGGGCGCGGGGATCTGATAGGCCGGAATGCTGAAGATGCGGATCGCCAGATCCCAGCCGACGATGATCATCACCAGCAACAGGAATGGACGCAGCCACGCCGCGTTCAGCAGCCGCGCCACCGCGCCGGGCGCTTTTCTCTCACTCACGCGTTCCGTCTCCCTGCGCATCGTTGTCGCAATTAACTTGTTGGATAAATACTAGCCGTGCGGGATGACTTGTCAATTGCGGCGTGAGCCAAAGCATTTTATGCAGTTATTTCAGTATGATGGGATGTCGATAACTGACGAAGCTGTCATCGTCCGGCTCGACCGGGCGACCCAGCATGCACCGTTGGATGCGTGACCTCAGTCGACAGCGGCTACTGGATCCCCGCTTTCGCGGGGATGACAGGCACAGAGGTCGTCAGCGGGAAATCGCCGGCCGAACGCCCGGTCAATGCGCCGAGAACGAGCGCCACCATATGCGCCAGCCGCTCCTCCTTCGCATCGTCCGCCAGCAGGTCGCGGCCGAAGATGACGCTGAGCGTGGCGTTGTTGCCGAGATAGAAGAAGCTGAGAGCGGCAATGGAAATATAGAGCTGCACCGGGTCGATCGCGACCTTGAAATCCCCGGACGCGACGCCGCGCAGCACCACCGTGCGGATCATCTCCACAAAAGGCGAATGCATCGACTTCACCTTGTCGGAGCGCTTGATGTGCCTGGCGCGCTCGAGATTCTCGGTGTTGAGCAGCGCCAGGAATTCCGGATTCCGGATGAAGTAGTTCCAGGTGAAGGTGATCAGGCTTTCGATCGCGTCGGGCGGATCGAGATGTTCGAGATCGAGGGTCCGCTCTTCGGCACGGATCTTGGCATAGGTGCCCTCGAGCACCGCCAGATACAGATCGTCCTTCTTGCCGACATGGTAATACAGCATGCGCTTGTTGGCGCCGGCGGCCGCGGCGATGCGATCGACGCGTGCGCCGGCCAGTCCCCGCGTCGCGAATTCCCTGGTTGCCGCCGCCAGGATGCGCAGCCGCATCCCCTCGGGATCGCGCTGCCATCGCGTCGCCTTGCCGGGCTTCGCCGATTTTTTCCTGATGGCCCGCTTGGTTGTCTGCGTATTGGCCAAACTTCTACCCCGTCGCTGACCGGCCCGACCGATGCCACCGGCAACCTTATCGCCTGTACCACGCGGTGGCATCCTTGAGAACGGCATTGGTCTGGCGAGCATGCATAATCGTCCATCGTCTTTTCGCCGGCGCATCGGTATCACTGCGCGACCCAACTGGATGCCGCCGTGCCCGCCATCATTACCGATCCGTTTTTCTATCTCGTCGCGATACCGGCGGTGCTGTTTCTGGGCCTGTCCAAGGGCGGCTTCGCCGGCGTCGGGATCGCCGCCACGCCGCTGCTGGCCCTGTATCTGCCGCCGCTCGAGGCGGCAGCGCTGCTGCTGCCGGTCTTGATCACGCAGGACCTGATCTCGCTCTATGTCTATCGGCGCGAATGGGACGCCTCGAATCTCAAGATCATGCTGCCCGGCGCCATCGTCGGCATGGCGATCGCCTGGCTGTTCGCATCGATCATCTCCGACAATGCGGTGCGCATCATCGTGGGGCTGATCGGCCTCGTCTTCGTCATCGATGTCTGGCGCAAGCGCGCGCGTATCGAACCGCATCGCATGGGCCCGGAGGCCGGCGTGTTCTGGGGCGCGGTGTCAGGCTTTACCTCCTTCATGACCCAGGCGGGCGGGCCGCCATTCCAGGTCTATGTGCTGCCGCAGCGCCAACACGGCGAATTTCGCAACCTCGCTTCTGCTGCTGCCGGCCGCCGTGCTGACCAATTTCGCCGGCATCTGGCTGGTGAAGCGAACACCCACCGACCTGTTCTACAACATCGCCTATGCGATGCTGCTGGTGATCTCCGTCGTGTTGCTGTGGCAAGGCGTGTCGCATTTCATGCGGTGATCACTTGCAAGCGACGCGCATGAGCCGTGGTCGCATTTTATTGCTTCAGATGAATCAGAGCACTCTCAGCCGTCATTGCGAGGAGCTTTAGCGACGAAGCAATCCAGAATTCGGTTTTGGCTTTCTGGATTGCTTCGCTGCGCTCGCAATGACGCGCCTGTGGATCGGTGACTTCTGACGCTTCTAGTCCCTCTCCGTCCGCTCGATCAGCAGCGTGGGAATGCCGAGGGTTCCGTCTTTCAGGCTGGCGACGCGGGTGCCGGGTTTGCGGCCGTTACGTACCTCGGAAACCGAGATATGTGCGGCCAGCAATCGCGCACGCGTGGCATCGATATCGGCAACGCGCCAGGTCATGCCCCACAATGCGTCGCGGTTGACATCGCCCTGATCGTGCGGACGCTTGACCACCTCGACGATCAGATCACCGCAGCGAAAGAACATCAGTTGCCCCCATTCGGGATTCGAACGATCAAGCGCGAGATCGAGGCCGAGACGTGCGCCATAGAGCGCTGCGGCGCGTTCGGGATCCTGGGTGGCAACCACGATATGATCGAGGCCAATGATCGACGTCTCGGCGGTACTGGCGGAGACTTCGCGCTCGCCATCGAGTTCGAGGAAAAACTGGCGGACCCCGCGGGTGTGATCGCTCGCCGCGCGGGTGCGTTTCCAGGACAGCACGGCGCCGGTGTCGCGATCTCTGCTCTCGACGACGGTGACGGGTTCGGGCTTCAATGCCACGCGGTCGAGGCGGCGGTGCAGCTTGGCGATGTCGTCGGTCGCAAAGCAGATGCTGGCCAGCGTGGCGCCGCTTTCCGGCAGCACAGCGCGGATCCGCTTCGCCGCCGTGCCGTCGCCATGCGGGGCCATCAGCTCGATCGACATGTTGGCCAGGGTGAAGATCGCAAGCTCCGCCCCTTCGCTGCTGCTGCGCCAGGACGGTTTGCGCGCCAGCAGGGTCTGATAGGTGGCGATGCCTGCGTCCAGATCGTCCAGCAGGATGACGACATGATCGAGCCCGGTGATCATCGCTTGCTCCTTCGCGTTGTCTTGTCCGGCCACTATGCCAGCTTTTATGGCGGGCCGGTCAAGACGACGCAGCAGCGACGCGCGATTTGCCCCAGTATGGCCATGCCCTACCCGCAAACAGAAGCAGCGGTCCTGTTTGCGGCATCGCACAATTTCGATGGCGGTCGGCGTCGGCGCTGCTAAGCTGATGGCCGGGCCCGATGCGGGACCGCGCCGCCATCATTCTCACGCGACGGACGGATACATGAAAGCGC
>SDZE01000625.1 GCA_004173095.1 Bradyrhizobiaceae bacterium | reverse complement strand
ATCGTGGAATACGTCGCATCCGTCGCGCGGCCCCGACGGCGGCTGCTCGCAGAACGACCTCAAGAGCACCGGCGGCGACGGCCTGCTGTATTGCTTCGCAGCCAACTGAGGGGGCTTACGCTTATCCTGTCATGAGGGGTCGCTGCGGTGCCTATGCCGCAGCGATCGCCATGGTCTCGCAGGCGGGCACAGTTCGCATTTCCGCCAGTGCCAAGGCCGTTGCGGCATCGCGGGTGACAGGCAGCTGCGCCAGCGGCACTGGTCGTGCGAAGTGATAGCCTTGGCCCTTGTCGCAACCTTCGCGCAGCAGAAAACGCCACTGCGCCGATGTCTCGATGCCTTCGGCCAGCACCGGAATGCGCAGGCTGTGGCCAAGTGCCAGCACCGTGCGGACAATGGCACAAGCAGCGGCGTCTTCGGGAATGCGGCGGACGAAAGACTGATCCAGCTTGATCTTGTCGAACGGGAAGGCGTGGAGCGTACTTAGCGACGAATAGCCGGTGCCGAAATCGTCCATCGCAATGGAAATGCCCATGGCCTTCAGTTTGCGCAGGACATGCAGCCCGCGCGCCTGGTCCGCCATCAGCATCGATTCCGTCACTTCGATTTCAAGGCGGCGTGGCGATAGCCCGGTCTCGATCAGGATGCCGTGAATGGTCTCTGCGAGGTCTTCGCGGCCACACTGCACGGGCGACAGGTTGACGGCGATGGTGCCGGGCAGATGGCCGGCAGCGGCATCGCGGCAGGCGGTGCGGAGCGCCCATTCGCCCATGTCGAGGATCGCGCCGGTCTCTTCCGCGAGCGGGATGAAATCAGCCGGCGAGATGCGGCCGAGCTTCGGATGATTCCATCGCATCAGCGCTTCGGAGCCGCAGATCGCGCCATCGGCAAGCGAGACCTGCAACTGATAGTGCAATTCCAGTTCACCATTGCTGGCGGCGCTCAGGACATCGCGCGCCAATGCGCGCCGGGTTCGCGCGGCGTCGTCCATCTCGCGGTGATAGGCGCAGATGGCGCCGCGCTGCGTGGCCTTGCCGCGGTCCAGTGCGAGCTTGGCATTGCCGAGAAGTTGATCGCGTTCCGGCGTATCCAGCGGGAAGATCGAATAGCCGATCGACGCGGTGAGCACGATATTCTGCTCGCGGATGACGAATGGCGATGCAAACGCATCGGCGATCCGCGATGCGAACAGCTGTGCATCGGCAGGGTGGTTGCCGGACATTTTCAATGCGAGGAATTCGTCGCCGCTCTGCCGCGCCAAAAATTCGTTGTCGCCGATCGCCTGCCGCATCCGTGCAGCGGCCTCGATCAGCAGGAGATCGCCGGCAGTGTGGCCGTAGAGATCGTTGATGTCCTTGAAGCCATCGATATTGATGGCAAGCGCGGCGAGCTTATGTGCGAGTTCGTGCGATTCGGCGGCCCAGAAAGCCAGACGCTCGTTGAAGGCGATGCGGTTCGGCAGCCCGGTCATGCTGTCGTTGAACGATAGCTGGTGGATGCGGTCGGCGGATTCGGTCCGCACGCGCAGATCGATGATGTAAGACGAGAACCCGCTGCCCATCATGAGCAGGACCGCGAGCACCACGCCGCCACCGAGCATCTTCGCCGGAACCAGATCGGGTGCCAGCACCGCCGTCGGATCCGGCAGGGCGTTGGCTGAAACCGTCATCGCGTAATGCAGGGTGCAGATCATGACGGCAAGGACGATGGCTGCGCCGTGACGGCACCAGCGCGTCACCGGCCGGTTGGCGCGATTCACCGACAGCGCGCTGAGACCGAGACCGAGCAGCAGGATGAGCACGAGGCCATAGCTGCTCCATTCGATGGTGCCGCTGAAGTGCCAGGCGTTCAAGCCGATATAGTGCACCAGCAGAATGCCCGCGCCCATCAGGACGCCACCGCATTCGGGCGCCAGCGTGAAATGGCGACTGCCGATCTCGAAGCCGACCAGGCAGGAGAGAATCGCAATGCCGAGCGTGACCGCGACCGGAACGAGGTCGAAGCCGCTGTCGAGCAGGGGATCGAGCGCCAGGATTGAAATAAAAGTCGAGGCCCAGAGGGCTGCGCCGGTGCCGACCGATGCCATGAACAGCCAGCCGATCCGGGTCGCGCCTTGCGTCGCACGGGCGCGGGCGAAGTGGCGCATGCCGACCCAGGTGCCGAACAGGCACACCGAGCCCGCGAGCAGCACGAGAACATGATGGATCGGAAACGCGGCGTGGTCAGGCATGGAAACTCCCTGCCTGTCACCCTACGCATCGGGGGATTAATCGGTTGTGTTTTCATGCTTTGCGCCGCGCCGATGCGCCCGGCATCGTCGAACAGGGTTGAAGCCGCGTTAGCAATGACCGGCGCCGTGCGTCCCGACATCGTGCGGCGGGCTGCGCAGAACGAATGGACAGGTATCCCGTTATCCTTGCTCACCTGATCAAGCAGAGGTTCGCGTATGCGCTATGAGCTTTACTACTGGCCGATGATTCAGGGCCGCGGCGAATTCGTTCGTCTCGCGCTCGAGGATGCCGGCGCCGATTACCGCGACGTGGCGCGCGGCAAGAATGGTATGGCCGCGATATCGAAGATGCTGGACGCGCGACAAGGGCTGCCGCCGTTCGCGCCGCCGTTTCTGAAGGCCGGCACGCTGGTGATCGGCCAGACTGCCAACATCCTGTTCTATCTCGGCGCGCGCCATGGCCTGGCGCCGAAGTCAGAGGCCGGGCGGCTGAAGCTCAACGATCTTCAACTGACCGTCGCCGATCTGGTCATGGAGGCGCACGACACGCATCATCCGATCGGGGTGTCGCTCTATTACGAGGATCAAAAGAAACCGGCGAAGCTCCGCACCGCCGAGTTCTGGCAACAGCGCGTGCCGAAATATCTCGGCTATTTCGAAAAGCTGTTGAAGGCGAGCGACGGCGCCTATCTCACCGGCCGCAGGGCGACCTATGTGGATCTGTCGCTGTTCCAGATCGTCGAGGGGCTGCGCTACGCGTTCCCCAAGCGGATGAGGAAATTCGAGCGCGGGATTCCACGGTTGGTCGGCCTGCATGATCGCATCGCCGAGCGGCCGAACATCAAGGCCTATCTCGAAAGCGATCGCCGCATCCCGTTCAATGAGGATGGAATCTTCCGGCGCTACAAGGTGCTCGACAAGTAGCGTCGGGCATTTTGCTTAGACGTATTGATCGATCCGCGTGCCCTGGCCCGGCGGCAATGGCGGGCGCGGTGGCGGCGGTGGATTGCGCTCGTCGGCCGTCTCGGCCTTCTTCGGCTGCGGCGGACGGGCCTCGATGGGCTGCACCGGTGTGGGGGCCGGCGCGCTGCTCACGCTTGAAACGCTCATGGCAATATCTCCAGATATAATCCGGCAGCATGGGCGCGCTTGCCGAACGAGTCATGAATCATTGCACGCAATCTGCAGAGATCGCCGACCGACCGCCGCGCTGGTCAACGGCGCTTTGAGATGATCGCTACAATTTGAATCACTCGTCCTTGCCGCGCGACACCGAAATCGAGGCTGTCGTCTTGTCGCGCGCGCAGCGGAAGTCCAGCCGTCGGAAGCGCATCTTGATATCGTTGCCGCGCAGCAGGCCCATGCGGCTCAGACAGCGCGTCGCGCCTTTCAGCGTATCGGCTTTGGGAATGGTGAAGACGATGGCGCCGGCGCTGGCGACCATCTCGATGAAAGCCGGCGCCGGTTTCCGCGCCGGCGATTGCGCGAACAGTTCGTTGGTCACCGATCGGTTGCTGCAGCCGAGCCGCAGCTGTTTGGCGGCGGGGTGTGAGAGATAGATCACATTGGCCGCCGTGCGGCCGACACCGATGCCGTCGATCTGGCTCTTGAGCTGCCTGGCGAGATCGTCGCAACGGTCGGCGCGCGCCGGCGAAGCTGCGAGACCGATCGCGAGCCATGCCGACACCATCAGAATTGCAAATTTTGTCGTCATACAGGTTTCGTGTTTCCAGAATTCGCCGCGTGATTGAAGCGGTTGCGAAGCCGCGATGCAAGCGCCGGGAACGCATCGATCCACCGGGCGTTGCGCCACTCGGGTCTTCGGACGGCCCAAGGTCGAAATCAGTCGGGGATCCGGCCGCGTCCGGCGAGCGAAGGGCGGGATGAAACTGAACATCGGCTGGCTGGCCAAGGATATTGTCAATCAGCTCTGGTTTACGGTGGCACTTTACTGCCTGCTCGGGCTGGGCACCGCATTGAGCGCGCTGTTTCTCGACCGCTTCATCCCGGATGCGGTGTCGAGCCAGATCGGCGCCGATGCGGTGGACCGTATCCTCGGCATCATCGCCGCCAGCATGCTGGCGGTCACCACGTTCTCGATCTCCACCATGGTGCAGGCCTTTGCATCGGCGGCCAGCGGCGCAACGCCGCGCGCGGCCCAACTCGTCGTCGAAGATCGCACCGCGCAGACCGCGCTGGCCACCTTCATCGGTGCCTTCGTGTTCAGCCTGGTCGGGCTGATCGCGCTGTCCACCGGCGCCTATGGTTCGAGCGGGCGGCTGGTGCTGTTCATCGCCACCATCGTGGTGGTGCTGCTGATCGTCATTATGCTGCTGCGCTGGATCCATCGGTTGTCACGCCTGGGGCGTCTCGGCGAAACGGTGGATCAGGTCGAGCGCGCGACCCTGAAGGCCATCGATCGCCGCCGCGAGCGGCCATGTCTCGGCGGCCGTGAGGCGCCGTCGATCGCGCCGGTCGGGCATGGCGTCATGGCCGGCAAGATCGGCTATGTCAGACGGATCGACATGGCGCGGTTGTCACGGCTGGCCGACCATGCCAGCCGCGATGTTTGCGTGACCGCCTTGCCGGGCACGTTTGCCACACCGGACCGCACGCTCGCGGTGATCGTCGGCAGCCATGACGACGACTTCGCCAAACAGGTCGCGGAGTGTTTCTTGATCGGCGACCAGCGCTCCTACGAACAGGATCCGCGCTTTGGGCTCGTCGTGCTCTCCGAGGTGGCGTCGCGGGCATTGTCGCCGGCGGTCAACGACCCCGGCACGGCCATCGACGTGATCGGCACCATGGTGCGCGTGCTGTCGCGCTGGGCCGACGGCGCCGATCGTCCCGGCACAGAGATCGAATATCCCCGCGTCTTCGTGCCGGCCGTGACCGCGCGCGATCTGCTCGACGACGGCATCGGCCCGATCGCACGCGACGGGGCAGGTCTGGTCGAAGTCGGCATTCGTCTGCAAAAGGGCATGCGGGCGCTGACGCATCTCGGCGATGAGGCGATGGCGGATGCTGCCCGCGCTCATGCCGCCCAGGCAGTGGCGCGCGCGCAGCAGGCCTTGAGCTTCGCCCCGGATCGGGAGCGGCTGCAAAAGGCCGCCGAAGGCGAGACGTAAGCTTTGGTGCCCACGCCAGGCTGGTCCACATAGGCTGCGATTTTGAACGCTTCAAAACCAATTCGAAACCGCCTAAAAGGGCGTCAAAGTTCCCGTCTTTCGAGGCCTTGCCATGAACGCTCCTACCGCTTTTCCCGATCAGCAGCAGCCGGTTCCGCCCTACAAGCACACGCCGCTGTTTCCGCTCGGCACCGACACCACGCCGTATCGAAAGATCAGCACCGAGGGTGTGAAGGTCGAGACGGTGCTGGGACGCGAGATGCTGGTGGTGTCCCGCGAGGCGCTGAAGGCGCTCTCGGAGGCGGCGTTCGGTGACATCAACCACTATCTGCGGCCCGGCCATCTGCAGCAGCTGCGCAACATCCTGGATGACACCGAGGCGTCGTCGAATGACAAGTTCGTGGCATTCGACTTTCTGAAGAATGCCAATATCGCCGCCGGCGGTGTGCTGCCCATGTGCCAGGACACCGGCACCGCCATCATCATGGGCAAGAAGGGCTGCAACGTCATCACCGACGGCAGCGACGAGGCCGCATTGAGCGAAGGCGCGCGCGACGCCTATCTGCGCCGTAACCTGCGTTACTCGCAGGTGGCGCCGCTGACCATGTATGACGAAAAGAACACCGCCAACAACATGCCGGCGCAGTGCGAGATCTATGCCGAGGGCGACGACGCCTACAAGTTCATGTTCATGGCCAAGGGCGGCGGCTCCGCCAACAAGAGCTTCCTGTTCCAGGCCACGCCCTCGGTGCTGACCAAGGACCGTCTGCTGGCGTTCCTGAAAGAGAAGATCATGACGCTCGGCACCGCCGCGTGTCCGCCCTATCATCTCGCCATCGTCATCGGCGGCACCTCGGCCGAGTTGTGCATGAAGACGGTCAAGCTTGCCTCCGCACGTTATCTCGACGCGCTACCGACGCAGGGCTCGCCTGATGGCAACGGTTTCCGCGATCTCGAGATGGAGCAGGAAATCCTTAAGATGACGCAGTCGTCCGGCGTCGGCGCGCAGTTCGGCGGCAAGTATTTCTGCCACGACGTGCGCGTGATCCGGCTGCCGCGCCACGGCGCCTCGTTGCCGATCGGCCTCGGCGTGTCGTGCTCGGCGGACCGTCAGGTGCTCGGCAAGATCACGCGGGACGGCGTCTATCTCGAAGAGCTCGAGCACAATCCGGCGCAGTATCTGCCGCAGGTGGAAGAGGCGCTCGGCGGCGACGTGGTCAAGATCGACCTCAACAAGCCGATGAAAGAGGTTCTGGCGACGTTGTCGCAATATCCGACCAAGACCCGCTTGTCGCTCACCGGCACCATGATCGTGGCGCGCGATAGCGCCCATGCCAAGCTGCGCGAACGGCTGGAAAAGGGCGAGCCGCTGCCGGATTACTTCAAGAACCATCCGGTCTATTACGCCGGTCCGGCCAAGACCCCCGAAGGCTATGCCTCCGGCGCATTCGGCCCGACCACCGCCGGGCGCATGGATTCCTTCGTCGATCAGTTCCAGGCCGCCGGCGGCTCCATGGTGATGGTCGCCAAGGGCAACCGCGCCGTCGCGGTGCGCGAGGCCTGCAAGAAGCATGGCGGCTTCTATCTCGGCTCGATCGGCGGCTCGGCGGCGAACTTGGCCGAGCATTGCATCAAGAAGGTCGAGCTTGTCGAATATGCCGAGCTCGGCATGGAAGCGATCTGGAAGATCGAGGTCGAGGACTTCCCGGCCTTCATCATCATCGACGACAAAGGCAATGACTTCTTCAAGGAGTTGAACCTGGGCTGACGTTTCACCGCGTCACCCGCGCTTGACGGTTTGCGAGGGCACCGAGCCTTTCCCCCGTCATTGCGAGCGCCGCGAAGCAATCCAGCCTGCACGCCGTCATTGCGAGCGCAGCGAAGCAATCCAGAAATCCAGGAACTGGATTGCCGCGTCGCTTCGCTCCTCGCAATGACGGAGAGGGGGGCGTTGCCTCCTGCGGTCACCGTCCCGCCTTGGCTTTCCGTAACCATTCCCCACAACGGAGGTTGCAGCGCTCTTCCACTCTCGCTAGAACAAAAAGAGTACGCGAGAGATGCCCGTGATCGACTTTGCGCTCTATATCCCCGATGCGACGCTGGCTTTGGCTGCCATTGCCTCGGTGTTCGCGATCGTCGGCGTGATCCTGCTGGCGCGGCGGCCTGTGCCGCTGCAGCGGCTGGAAATGGCCGAGTTGCTGCGCGACGAGGGCGATGCCATCCGCTCCGCCGCCGACGGCCAGTTCGGCGCGCTCCGGCAGGAGCTGCTGCAGGCGATCAACCGGCAGCAGGGCGCCGCTGCCGACATGATGCTGAAAATGTCCGACCGGCTGCTCAATCAGGTCGATCAGTCCCGCGTCGCCCATGCGGACTCCGCGCGCCATCTGCGCGAAGAACTTGGCTCCGGCTTCCAGCGCCTGCGTCAGGGTGTGTCCGATACGCTGGGCGAGATCAGCAATCACCAGAAAGAGCGGCTGGACGCCACCAAGCTGGCGATCGACGAACTGACGCGGACGCAAGGCGCGAGCGGCGAACAGTTGCGGCTGACCGTGGAAGGCCGGCTCGATCAATTGCGCAGCGAGAATGCGGCCGAGTTGGAGAAGGTCCGCATCACCGTCGACGAGAAGCTGCAGACCACGCTGGAAACCCGGCTCAACGAGAATTTCGGGCGCGTGGTCGAACAACTCAACAAGGCCTATGAGGTGTTCGGCGAGATGCGCAATATCTCCGCGCATGTCGGCGATCTCAAGAATGTGCTCACCAATCCGAAGCTGCGCGGCACGTTCGGCGAAGTGCAGCTGGCGATGCTGCTGCAGGATTTTCTGGCGCCGTCGCAATATGTGAAGGATGCGCAGGTGAAGCCGCATTCGGCCGAGCGCGTCGAATATGCGATCCGGCTGCCGATGCTAGATGGCGAGGACATGCTGCTGCCGGTGGACGCGAAATTTCCGCGCGAGGATCACGAGCACATGCTGGAAGCGCTGGAAGCCAATGATGGCCCGCTCGCTGCGCATTTCCGCAAGCAACTTGAAAACCGCATCAAGGCGTTCGCCAAGGACATCGCGAAGAAATACATCAATCCGCCGCGCACCACCGAGCGCGCGGTGCTGTTCCTGCCGACCGAAAGTCTGTTCGCCGAGGTGTTGCGGATTCCCGGCCTGTTCGATTACGTGCAGCGCGAATGCAATGTCATGCTGGCGGGGCCGACGACTTTCGCGGCCATCCTGCACGCGTTTCAGGTCAATCATCGCTCGATGGTGATCGCGGAGCGCTCCGGCGATGTGTGGAAGATTCTCAGCGCCGTCCGCACCGAGTTCAAGCGTTACAACGATACGGTGGGCAGGGTAGCCAAACAGCTCAATACCGCCGCGGGGTCGGTGGCCGAGCTCGACAAGCGCAGCCGGATGATGGACCGCGCGCTGCGCGATGTCGCGGTGATGCCGGACGACGGCCGCGCGGCGAAACTGCTGGGTCTCAACGAGGCGCTGCTGGACGACGGCGACGACGATGTGCTGATACAGGCCGTCGCGGGATCAGAGCAGGACGCACGTCTGGAAGAAGACGCGCCGTCGGTGGATTGACGCCATGATCGCCATTGGTCTCGACGGATTTCGCCGCGGCTGGGTCGCCGTCACCATCGACGGCAGCCATCGCGGTATTGCGTTTCCAGCCGATATTTCCTGGCTCGGAGCGCAACGTTTCGGCCGCGCCGCGATCGACATCCCGATCGGCATGACCGATGACGGCGACCGGCGGTGCGATCGGCTGGCGCGTGCGAGATTGTCGCCGCATGGCGCGCGCGTGTTCTCCGGCGCGCGACGCTGGTTATGGGAGAGGTTTCGCGATCCAGCCTCGGCCAATGAAGAGGCATTGCGTCGTGGCCAAACCCGCGTGTCATTGCAACTCTGGCATCTTGGCCCGAAGATCATGGAGGTCGACGCCTTTGCGCGAACGCACCGACACCTCGATCTCCGCGAAGCCCATCCTGAGCTCGTCTTCCTGCGGCTGAATGCCGGCACGCCGCTGCCGTCGAAACATACGGAGCAGGGGCTCGC
>SDZE01000447.1 GCA_004173095.1 Bradyrhizobiaceae bacterium | reverse complement strand
CGCTGGTCGCGCTTGGCCATCTTCAAATCGGCGCGCTTCTGCATGAAAAGCGGCACGCTGTTGTTGAGCGGCTGACGATACCCAGGCAGGAAGCCGTAGCCCTGCCAGCGTTTGGCCTGCTGTTTCTTGCCGGCGGCCATCGCATCGGTCGATAGCAGCGACAGAGCGAGGACAACGGTGAGGCAAATCGGACGAGAGCAAATCAGATTGGACATAGCCACAGCATAACCTCTGCGGGACTTCGGTGCCACCACCACATTGCCGCGCTCGGCGATGCGCCTAGCTATCCACACGGCGCGATTTTGCGCAGACGCCAGCGGAGTAATCCATTGTCGGCACCAGAGCTGGTGCACCTTCTTCCGACGCCGTTCCGGGCCGCGTGAGATCGGTAGGCGATGCCGCCATCAGCGCGGGCGCCGCGATCCGCGCCACATGCGCCATTCCCGCCGCCATGTCGAACCGGGGATGGCTGACCACCATCTCCACCACCAGAGCCAGACCGGCCAATGCCAGCGTGCGCTTACGTGACCTGATCGACAGTCTGCGGAACTTCATCGCCATGAGGATCATCCGGGGTCGTAAACAGTGCGCCAAACAAGGCCGGCATCGGTTGGTTCTGGCAAAGATACGCAGCGCCACGCCGGATTGTTTCGCTGTGGCGAGCCTTATCGGGCGCCGGCGATCACGTTGTCCGGACGGGGCCGTGAGTCCGTCGGCGGCGTATTCCGTTGGGCGGCAGCTCTTCCCGCCTGCAGCCGCCATTCGTCTAGTTCCTGAGGCACACTGCATGTACTACCTTGCTGCCAAGAATCCGGGCTTCGGTGAAGCGCCGGGATCAATAACAACGAGGATATGACACGCTGGGCATTCGGGACCGGCGCTCCGGCGCTCCCCACAGTTCGGACGTCTCATCGGACATCGAGGAAATGCAATGACACGAGGTTTCGCTGGCGCACTCGGCGCAGTCGCCATCCTGCTGGCAGGTGCCGGCAGCGCTCAGGCACAGAACTGGCCGAACAAGCCGATTCGCATGGTCGTGCCCTATACGCCGGGCGGCTATACCGACCTGATGGCGCGCTTGGTCTCGGAAAAGATGGCGACGGCACTCGGTCAGGCCATCGTGATCGAGAACAAGCCGGGCGCCAATGCGGTGATCGGCACCGACACCGTCGCCAAGGCTGCGCCTGACGGCTACACGTTCGGCACCGTAATCGCTGCGCATTCGGTCAACCCTTCGCTCAATCCGAAGCTGCCCTACGACACGATGAAAGACTTCACCTATGTGTCGTTGACTTCGGTGGCGCCGCTGATCCTGATCGCGACGCCAGCACTGCCGGCGAAGGACATGAAGGAATTCATCGCGCTGGCGAAGGCGAAGCCGGGCCAGTTGAACTTCGCATCGAGCGGCATCGGCTCGGCGGCGCATCTCACCATGGAAATGCTGAAGAGCCGCGAGGGGATCAACCTGCAGCATATTCCGTATAAGGGTACGGCCGGCGCCTTGCAGGACACCGTCGGCGGCCAGATCAATGTGATGTTCGACGTGATCGGCCCGCTGATGTCGCAGGTGAAGTCCGGCAATGCCAAAGCGCTGGCCGTGGCCGCCAAGGAACGCATACCGGCCGCCGGCGACACGCCGACCATGGCCGAAGCCGGCGTCCCCGACTTCGTCTCCGGCACCTGGTCGGGCATCATCGCGCCCGCCGGCACGCCGCAGGAGATCGTCGATCGCATTGCGGCCGAGGCCAAAAAGGCGCTCGCCGACCCGGACCTGCGCAAGAAACTCGACGATCAGGGTATCGTGGCGATGGGCACGACGCCTGCCGAATTCAAGACCTTCGTCACGGAGGAAATCTCGCGCTGGAAGAAGGTCATCACCGACGCCGATATCAAACTGCCTCAGTAACAAGCTGCAGTGGAGACGTCTTCATCGCGCGTCCGTGGTCGGGCGCGCGATTTTTGTCGGGGCCCGCCCTCTCCTTTTGCGCTCTTCTGTCGACGACCGGTGGAAGTCGATGCGGCCCGGACGCGGTATCTTCACACAGCCGGTTTTGGCGGGCGACAAATGGTGCTAGCCAGCCGTTAAGCCTAACCGCGGCATCCGCAGGCGGCTGGCGACGCGCGGCTGCACCCGTGGTTGAGTTGCCGCCGCTGCGGGGCTAGCTTGGTCGGCTCTCGGAACATGCAGGCTGTCAGCCCGCGCACCGGAACAGTCATCCATGGCCGCCCCCAGTCTCGACGGAGAAATACGGCCGCGTCGGCGCAGAAACACGCTGTTTCTGTTCGTAGGCATCGCTCTGCTGGCTTTCAGCGCGGTTGCTGCCGGCGTCTATGTGGTGAAACGGCCCGTGACGTTGCGGATCGCCGTGGGACCTGCCGATAGCAGCGACAAGAGCCTGATCCAGGCCATTGCTACCCAATTCGCCCATGACGGCAGCCCGATCCGGCTGGCGCTGAAGGTGACCGCCGGCAGCGCCGAGAGCCTGGCGCTGCTGACGAGCGGCCATACCGATATCGCGGTGGTCCGCGGCGATCGAGAATTGCCACGCGACACGCAATCGCTTGCCATCATGCGCAAGAACGTCGTCGTGATCTGGGCGCCGTCGGGGCGCGGTAGTTCCGGAAAGCGCAAAGCCGCTGTGAAGGAGGTTGGCGATCTCGCCGGCCGCCGTATCGGGGTGGTTGGTCGCAGCGACGCCAATGTCAAACTGCTGAAGGTCATTCTGACGGAATCCGGTGTCGCGCCCGACAAGGTCAGGATCGCACAGTTCACGGTCGAACAAGCCGCTCAGATGGCGCGCGACCCGAGCCTCGATGCGTTCATGACGGTCGGCCCGCTCGATAGTAAAATCACGGCGGAGGCGATCGCCATCAGCGCCGAGCCGAAACGCGAACTGACCTTCATCCCCATCGATGTCTCCGACACCATCGCCCGAAAGCAGCAGCTATACGAATCCGACAAGATTCCGGCCAGCAGTTTCGGCAGCAAGCCGGCGCGCCCCCAGGAGGAAGTCGAGACCGTCAGCGTCAATCATCTCATCGTCGCGCGCGCCGAACTGCCGGAGAGCTCGGCAGCCGCATTCACGCGGCAACTGCTCACCGTGCGGCAACGCCTGTCGCGCGACAATCCCGATGCAGCCAAGATCGAGAAGCCGGACACCGACAAGAGCGCCGCCGTGCCGGCGCATCCCGGCGCTGCCGCCTATATCGATGGCACCGAGCGCACCTTTCTGGAAAGGTATGGCGACTATTTCTGGATTGGCATTCTGATGCTATCGATCCTGGGATCGGCAGGCGCATGGCTCGGCCACTATCTCAAGCGCGACGAGAGAATCGTCAACACCGCCCATCGCGACAAGCTGATGGGCACCATCGCTCGTGTCCGCTCTGCCGGCTCGCTCGCCGAACTGAAGGAGCTGCAAAGCGATGTCGATGCGCTGCTGCAGGAAACCCTCGATTGCTACGATGATGGCGCCATTGAGGAAGGCGATCTGAAAGCCGTTGATCTTGTGCTGACGCAGTTGCACCGGGCGCTTAGTGACCGCCGCATCGAGCTCACCACTGAGCTTCCGGATATGCCGGAGAACCTGATGGCGCGCGCGCGCAAGATCGAGCGGCCGACCGGCCTGTAGCGCACCCGCAAAAAGCGCTCCGCCCTACTTGCATGCATTTGCATCCAACCTTACGTGTGTCGGATCACATCTGATCCGGAGCCAGCACGATGACCGATGCGCCCTACACGCCCCCGAAAGTCTGGACTTGGAACAAGGAGAACGGCGGCAAATTCGCCTCGGTGAACCGGCCGATCGCCGGCCCCACCCATGACAAGGAGCTGCCGGTCGGCAAGCATCCGTTTCAGCTCTATTCGCTGGCCACGCCGAACGGGCAGAAGGTCACGATCATGTTCGAGGAGCTGCTGGCCGCCGGCCATACGGGCGCCGAATATGATGCCTGGCTGATCAAGATCGACGGTAACCAGTTCGGCTCCGGCTTCGTCGACGTCAATCCGAACTCGAAGATTCCGGCACTGATGGATCGCAGCGGCGATACGCCGTTTCGGGTGTTCGAATCCGGCGCGATCCTGCTGCATCTGGCGGAAAAATTCGGCGCCTTCATCCCGAAAGACATCGTCGGCCGCACCGAGACCCTGTCCTGGCTGTTCTGGCAGATGGGCAGCGCGCCCTTCCTCGGCGGCGGCTTCGGGCATTTCTATGCCTATGCGCCCACCAAAATCGAATATGCCATCGACCGTTATGCGATGGAGACCAAGCGGCAGCTCGACGTGCTCGATCGCCAGCTTGCCAACAACGAATTCGTTGCCGGCAAGGACTATGGCATCGCCGATATGGCGATCTTCCCGTGGTATGGCGGATTGGCCGAAGGCGCGATTTATGGCGACGCCGCGACCTTCCTCGACGTGCAGAGCTACAAGAACCTGCAGCGCTGGACCAAGGCCGTCGGATCGCGCCCGGCCGTGAAACGCGGCCGCATGGTCAACCGCGCGTCGGGCGATCCGACGCGCCAGTTGCACGAACGCCACGACGCCAGTGATTTCGACACCAGGACGCAGGACAAGATCGAGGCGCAGGCCGCCAAGGCCTGATGGCCCGCGCTCACGGAAAAGCCCCGCACGTGCGGGGCTTTTTTTGTCGCGATGTTCACAAGACGCCGGGCGATCAGCCCTTCATGCATTTATCGATCGAGCTCTTCTTGGCAGCGCCCGCCAGCGGCTTGCCTTCAGCACTCTTGGCGTTGCTTTCGCAGCACTTCTTCATGTGGCTGGCCTTGGCCGCGCCGGCTAGCGGCTTGCCATCCGCCGACATGGCGGTGCAGGCGCCGCTCTGCGCCGAGGCAGACGTGACAACGGGCCCAGCGGCGAACATGCTGAGCAGGACGAGAACAGACAGACGTTTCATGGAGCGACTCCCCGGTTTGTTAGACAGCCAGCCTAGCGCAACGGCACGAGGCCGCAATGGCAGCGCTGCGCTATCAATTTACCACCCATTGACCGACAGTCATTTGCCGAGATGTTTGTCGAAAAAACGCGCGATCTCCTCGAACGCTTCTTTCGATTCCGGAGCGGTGTCGTCGCGATAGTATTGCGCGTGTGACTGCCCTTCAAACACCTGCAACGCCGCCTCCACCCCCGCCTGACGCAGCTTGCGATGGACGCGCACGGTGTTGCTGAGCAGGAGATCGCGCGTCCCACTGGTCAGGATCGTCGGCGGGAAATTGCTCATGTCGCCATATATCGGCGACAGCAACGGGTCCTTGAAGTCGTGGCCGGCGGCATACACTTTGGTGCCGGCATCACAGAAACCATCCGGGGACACCAGCACGTTGTCGAGCATCGCATTTGTCACGAAGGTGTCGCCTACCTTGGTGACATCGGACATTGGCGTGCCCGGAGCTATTGCCCCCGGCAACGGCAGGTTGTCCCGCTTGGCCTTCAACATCATCTCCAGTGTCAACGCCCCGCCCGCCGAACTGCCGAACACAGCGACGTTTTTCGGATTAGTGGTCTTGATGACGGCCTTATAGACAGTCATGCCATCGTCGAGCGCGGCCGGGAAATAGGCCTCCGGCGGCATGCGATAATCGACAGCAATCACTTTGGCGCGCGCAAAGCCGGCCATGAACAGCGCCTCGGGCAGCGCGGCCTCGCCGGGGTTGAGCACGTAGCAGCCGCCATGGACGTGGATGAAGACACGGTTGGCGTTTTCGGGCGCAATCGTCTCAGGCGTCACGATAAATGCGCGCACGCCGTCGATGACCGTCTTTTCGACTTTGACTTTTAGCCGCTCCATCATTCCCGGCAGATTTTTAATCGTCGCCGCGGCGCCGGCATCCGCCACGACTTTCCACTCCTCACCTGTCTTGGGCAGCACATTCCAGTTGGTGCGCAGCGGCATGCCGATAATTTTCTGCAACTGCGGGCTCACGGTGGATGGCACCGGCACCGATTTGGCCGGCACCTGCAATGCGCTGTCGCCCGCGCCCTGCGCATATGCGGGCATGTGCGGCGCCAAAAGAGCAACGGCGATGACGGGTAACAAACGGCAATGACGTGTCACGGAGCGGGATACGGCCATGGTTTCCTCGTGGGTCGGTGGCTTTGATGCAGCACCTTGAACACCACAACGCTACGTCCGTCCGACCCGTGAGACAACGACACAAATGCGCTAAGGGCCGAACAGCAACGCAAAAGACGGCGCCGTCGATCGAGGTCAGACGCTGTGGCGCGGCAGGGCGATCTCGCCGCGCGTGGTGGCCACGCCCATCTCGAAACTGTCGGCGATGCGACGGGCGCGCAGATTGATGGCGTCGGCAACATCGGCATCGAAGATTTCGCGCACAGTCGGCTCAAACAGTGCCAACCAGCGGTCGAAATGCGCGCCGGTCAATGGCAGCATCAGATGCGGGCGCATCGGCCGGCCGTTATAGCGCCCTGTCTTCAGCATCATTGACGACCAGAAATCTGTTAGCTGCGCCAGATGATGCTCCCAATCGGCCACCGCCGCGTTGAAGATGGGGCCGAGCACGTCATCCTCGCGCGCACGCCCGTAAAACGTCCGCACCAAACGCGCGATATTCGCCTCGCTCAAGGACGGCTGGAAGCTGGTGAAGCCGATGGCGGACGTTTCAGTCATGGGCTTGATGTAGGCGAAGGCGGCTGCCTCGACAACCGCCCTCACCTTCACATTTGACAGGATCAAGCGGACAACAAAAATTTAAAACCGCAGGGATATCATCACTTGCCCGAAGCTCTCGTCTCCGCCCACTCGGGCGAGTTCCCAACGTTTGAAACCTCGGATTTTGCCGGTGAAGGCTCGTTTTATTTCGATCTGGTACGACTGGAGGACCGCGACGACATCCCGCGCGGCTTCCTGCACCGGCACAATTACTACCATCTTCTCTGGATGACCCGGGCAAGCGGCACGCACACACTCGACTTCGCGCATTACGACGTGCGGGACCATTCGGTGTTCTTTCTTTCGCCGGGCCAGGTCCATGCATGGACATCATCGGTTAAGCCTCACGGCTACGTGCTGAACTTCAGCACCGACTTCTTCGCACGCATGTTTCCGCGTGCTGACGATGTCGCGAAACTTCCGTTCTTCCAATCTGCGGGCGGCAACAGCGCACTCTATCTCACACAGGCCCAGCATGACGGCATGCTTCCTCTACTCAGTGAGATGGAATGCGAGGCACGCGATCACAGACTGGGTTTTCCGGATGTGATAAGGGCCTGCTTGCTCATCCTGCTCACACGTCTGCGCCGCCTATGCCCAGACAACGAGCCGGCCAGTGGCATCGGTCCACACCAAGCACTCGCGCGCCGTTTCGCGGTCCTGGTGGAAACGCACTATCTGCGCTTCGGAACCATTGGCCAATACGCTGAGGCACTCGGCGTGAGCGAACGTCAGCTCAACGATGCGGTTAAACGCACTGCAGCGCGCACAGCCAGCCAGACGGTCCAGGATCGCGTGGTGCTCGAGGCCAAGCGCTGGCTCAGCAACACCGAAACGGGCATCGCCGAAATCGCGTTCCGACTCAATATCGAGGATCCGGCCTACTTCGCGCGCTTCTTCAAGAAGCAAACCGGCCTTACACCCGGCGAATTCCGGAGGAAGCATTGTCGCCCGCTGGACTGATACGCAAAAAAGTCCAACACAACGTCTGATCCGTCCTAGCGCCATCGCTGCCCGGATGCATAAAGTATTGAGCATTGACGTCTGACAGGGCGCTGCCATCGCCGTTCGCGTTCTTGTGCGCAACTCGGCATGGCACGATCCCACTGCCGCGACGGCAACGCATTTTCCGGCGCTCGCCGTCGGCAGGACAATAAGAACAAGAGGCCGAGGAAACAAAATGTACAAAGCAATCACTCCGTTGCGGAGTCTCGTTGTGGCCGCTGCATTGGCCCTCACATCAATCAGCGCGATGGCTGGTTACCCCGACCGTCCTTTGCGCGTCATCGTGCCGTTCGCCGCCGGCGGCGCGACCGACGTGATCGCGCGCACAGTGGCGCAAGCCATGTCGGTTCGGCTCGCCCAGTCGATCGTGGTGGAAAACAAAGCCGGTGCAAATGGCAACATCGGCGGGGCCTCGGCTGCGCGCTCGGAGCCCGATGGCTATACGCTGCTGATGGCCACTTCAAGCCACGCGATCAATGCATCGCTCTATCCGAAACTCAACTACAGCCTGACGCGCGATTTCGTTGCGCTGTCGAACCTGGCCTCGGTGCCTCTGCTGCTGGTGGTCAACCCATCGGTACCAGTCAACTCAGTGAGCGAGCTTGCCGCCTACGCCAAAGCCAACGCCTCCCGCATCAACTATGCGTCGGGCGGCGTTGGCACCGCGTCTCACTTGTCCGGCGAACAGTTCAGCACACTGGCGGGTGCGAAGATCACCCACGTCGCTTACAAGGGCGGATCGCAGGCGCTCAATGACATGATCGGCGGCCAGGTGCAGATCATGTTCGCCAACCTGCCCGAAGTTCTGTCTCTGGTACAGAGCGGCAAGCTCAAGGCGCTTGCGGTGACTGGCACCACGCGCCACGCCGCGTTGCCCGACGTGCCCGCTTTCTCAGAAACGCCGTATCCCGGCATGAACGCGCGCTCATGGTTCGGTCTGTTCGCGCCGGCCGGCACGCCCCCGGCAATCGTCGAGAAGCTTTCGCAAACAATCGTTCAGAGTGTAGCCGACCCTGCCGTCCAGGAGCGGCTGAAAGGTCTCGGCGCCGACCCAGTCGGCGACGATCGGGCGACCTTTCAGAAATACGTGACCGACGAAGTGGCCCGCTGGGCCGTACTTGTCGAGCAGTCCGGCGCCACCGCCGAATAACCCCACTGATCCGCAACCGCTCGAGGAAATCTCATGCTGCTTGACGTTCGCACCTACACCTGCCGCCCCGGCACGATCAAGAAACACTTGGCGCTGTATGCTGAACACGGATACGAGATCCAGAGCCGCCATCTGGGCAAGCCGCTCGCCTACGCGCAGATTGAGACCGGCAACGTCAATAGCTACATGCACATCTGGGTCTATGACAGCGCAGCCGATCGCGAAGCCAAGCGCCATGCGCTGCAGAAGGATCCGGCCTGGGCCGACTACCTGAAGATCAGTGCCGAGGCTGCCTATCTCATCAGCCAGGAGAATCAGCTGATGACGCCAGTACCGTTCTTCAAGCCGTAGGTGGACCTCTAGTCGCATCTCATGCCGAGATATGATGCGCGGCATTCTTGGTGCTGCGCATCCCATCTGTTCAGCGGGCGGAAGCTACGCCCGCGAGCCCGGCAGACGTGGAGCCTGCCGCAATAACCTTAGTTGCGATAGGACGGATCGACCCGATCGAGCTTGCGCAGCAGCGCCGGCCAGGCCAGTTCGCCACTGAGGCCGGGGATATTGTCGCG
>SDZE01000492.1 GCA_004173095.1 Bradyrhizobiaceae bacterium | reverse complement strand
GCGCCGAGGCCGAAGAACGCCGCCGTGGCAAACGACGGATAGCCGGCAAAGCCGCCAACGATGTTCCACGACAGCGCGAACACCGCATACATGCAGGCGATGGTGCCGAGCCGCAGCGCATAGGCGCCGCCGAACAGCGGCAACGTCGCGACGCAGCCGATCAGAATAAAAAGCGCGATCGAACTGCGGGTCATTCGAATCCCTTTCGGCCAAGCAGACCCTGCGGCCTGACGATCAGGAACACGATGAGTAGCACGAAGGACAGCGTGACCGCATGGGCCGGACCGAGATAGACCGAGCCGATGCCTTCGACCAGCGCCAGCAGAATCCCGCCGGCCAGCGCGCCGGAGACGCTGCCGAGGCCGCCCAGCACGCAGACGACGAAGGCCTTGCCGAGATAGGCCGACGACGTCAGCGGCGAGATGGGAAAGATCAGCGCCATCAGCACGCCGGCGCAGCCGGCCAAGGCAGCGCCGAGACCGAAGGCGATGGCATAGATGGATTTGACATCGACGCCCATCAGCACCGCCGCATCACGATCCAGCCGCACGGCCACGATGGCGCGGCCGACCTTGGAGCGACGCAGCAGCAGATACAGCAGGAATGTCAGCGCCAATGCGGAAGCGGTTGCGATCAGCCGGTCGACCGGCACGATGACGTCGAAGATCGAGACCGAGCCCGTTGGCGGGCTCAGGATGAGCTTCCGGTAATCAGCCTTGAAGTAATAGATCATGGCATTGTTCAGGATCAGATCGAGGCCGAAGGTCAGTGTCAGCGTCACCAGCACCGGCGCGGTGATGACGCGATTGAGCAGCAGCCGCTGCAGCAGATAGCCCAGAATGAAAAAGGACGGCGCCGCGATCATCAGCGCGTACCATGGCGAGATACCCGCCCATTGATACGCGCCCCAAGCCAGATAGGCGCCGAGCACGATGAACGACCCATGGATCAGGTTGATGACGTTCAGCACGCCCCAGACCAGCGAAAATCCGATCGCGATACAGGCATACAGGCACCCGAGCACGAGCGCGTTGATCAGGACCTGAATGGCCAGCATATCGATGGAGTCTCACGGGTTGACCAGAGCGTTTCAGCCGTCATGGCGAGGAGTGAAGCGACGAAGCAATCCAGGAGACCAGAACGCCGTCGAACCTGGTTGCTTCGCTTCACCCGCAATGACGGCCGTGATTAGTTGACGCCAAGTTTGAATTCGCCCTGCTTGATGGCGTCCGGGAACAACACCACAGGCTTGCCGCCCTGGATCTGGAAGACCGGCGGTTCGAGCGAATTGATCTGGCCGTTGGCACCGAACTTCACCGGGCCCCAGAAGGTCACGACGTCCATCTTGGCCAGTTCGTCCCGCACCTTGTCGCGGTCGAGCGAGCCGGCCTTCTCGATCGCCATCTGGAACAGCGCACCGCACACCGCGGCCGATGCGTGCGCATAATCCGGCTCGAGCTTGTACTTGTCCTTGAACAGCTTCACGAAGTTCGCGGTGCTGCCGAACAGATCCTTGCCGTCATACTGTTCGGCAGGATGCCACCAGGACGCGCTGGAAATGTTTTCCGCGCTCGCCCCGGCTGAGTCGATGAACTCCTGATAGGCCGGTCCGGCGATCATGGTGACGACGCCCGACTTGATCTGCTGGTCGACCATCTGCTTGCGGATCAACAGCAGATCATTGGTGTAGCCGGTCACGAAGATCCATTGCGGGGCCAGCGACTTGATCTGCGACAGCGTGGCAGAGTGATCGAGCGTGTTGATGGCATATTTCTCGGAATACACGACCTCGAGCCCGTTGGCCTTGGCCGACTTTTCCATTTCCTGCGCAATCGCCAGCGGGAACAGATCGTTGCGGGCCAGAATGGCGACTTTCTTGACGTCGGCGGCCTTGGCCTTGACCAGGTTGGTCAGCGGCGTCGTCAGCGTGTCGTTGGGCGTGAAAGTGCCGAACAGATATTTGTAGTTCTGGTCGTAGACCTGCGACGACGAGGCCGTCGCGGCCAGCATCGGCACCTTGTATTTCTCCGCGATCGTGCTGGC
>SDZE01000203.1 GCA_004173095.1 Bradyrhizobiaceae bacterium | reverse complement strand
AGCACCACGGCCGGGCGTGGCACGCTCGAACGTGCCTCCGACATGCTCAAGGATCTGAGCAAGGAACTGGATAAGCCGAAAGCGGCAGAAAAGACGCCGGGCAGCATCGTCGCGAGGCCGACACCCGGTCCCGTGGTGCCGGTGCCGGTGGAAGTCAGGCAACCCGATCCAAGCGCGCTGGAAAGCCTGCGATCCCTGCTCTCGCCGCTCGTGCACCCGTTGGCGACCACCGGCGTCATCGTCATCTTCGTGATCTTCATCCTGCTGCAGCGGGAGGACCTCCGGAATCGATTGATCCGGCTGGCGGGCACCCATGACCTGCAGCGAACCACCGCCGCGATCGACGACGCCGCCGGAAGACTGAGCCGGCTGCTGTTGACCCAACTCGCGGTCAACAGCGCATTCGGCGTCGTCATCGGCCTCGGCTTGTGGGCGATTGGAATCCCGAGCCCCGTGCTGTGGGGCGTTCTCGCCGCGGTGCTTCGCTTCGTGCCTTATATCGGCGCCGTCATTTCTGCGGCGTTCCCTTTGATCCTCGCTGTCGCGGTCGATCCCGGTTGGTCGCTCCTGGCCTGGACCGCGGCGCTGTTTCTGATCGTCGAACCCATCGTCGGTCACGTCATCGAGCCCATGGTTTATGGCCGGAGCACCGGCCTTTCGCCGGTCGCCGTCGTGGTTGCCGCGACGTTCTGGACCGCATTGTGGGGACCGATCGGGCTCGTTCTGGCGACGCCGTTGACCGTCTGCCTGGTCGTACTCGGTCGGCATGCGGAGAAGTTTCAGTTTCTTGACGTGATGTTCGGCGATCGCCCTGCGCTGTCGCCGCCGGAAATATTCTATCAGCGCATGTTGGCCGACGATCCCGCCGAAGCAGCCGACAAGGCGGAGCAGTATCTCAAGGAGCGATCGCTTCTGTCCTACTACGATCAGGTCGCGCTGAAGGGGCTGATGCTGGCACGGAGCGACGTTCAGCGCGGAGCGCTCAATGACGCGCGGCAGACCAAGCTGCGCGACACGGTGCGGGAATTCGTCTCCGATCTGGCCGACGTCCGCGATGTGCTCGGCAACAACGAGACGACCACGGATGTCGAGTCGGCGTCAGCTGTGGAAGGCACCGAGGAGGCGCGCGGCGCGGAACACGTTGTGCGTCTGGAGCCAGCAGACCTTGCGTCCGGCTGGTCCGGCGAACATCCGCTGCTCTGCATCGCCGGCCGATCCGTGCTCGATGAAGCGGCGTCGCTGATGATGGCCCATCTCGCCACCAGCCACGGCATTGCCGCCGAGGCCAAGCCGGCGGATGCGCTGAGCACGACCAATATTTTCAGGCTGGAAACCGAGGGCGTGGCCGCGGTCTGCCTGATCTATCTGGATGTCGGAGCCGTGTCCCATATGCGCTACGCGGTCCGGCGGCTTCGCCGCAAATTGCCGACGGCGACCATCATTCTCTGCTGCTGGACCGAAGACATCGACCAGCAGACCCTGGAGCAACTCCGAAGCGGCACCAAGGTCGATCTGGCCGTGGCTTCGCCGGGCGAGGCGTTGGCGGCCTGCGTCCGCTTGGCAGCGGCTGATGGGCCTGAGCCATCAGACAATTTCGCCTCTGACCCATCACGCCAGCTGGAAACAGGCGTTGCGGCCGTAGCGTCGTGAGCCGGAGCCCGATGCATCGACCATCTGCCGCCTGCGGCGCCGGCACGACGTCCAGCGTCGAGAGCTGAAGGAACGCATTGTCGCGGCGCGACTTTGCATACAGTTCGAATAACGGGGGCGTGATGACTATCCATCAGACACACAGTTCGCTTGCGCAGGTGGCACAGCGGCTCAAGCGCTCTGTGATCCAGGTCGGTCGCCCGTTTCCACTGGGTGCCACGTGGGATGGGCTCGGCGTGAACTTTGCGCTAACTCTGCCTGTTCGACGAACGCGGCGAGCGCGAACTCGAACGCATCGATCTGCCGGAATATACGGACGAAGTCTGGCACGGCTATCTGCCGAACGCGCGGCCCGGGACCGTCTACGGCTATCGCGTCCACGGCCCGTTCGAGCCGGATGCAGGCCACCGGTTCAATCCCAACAAGCTGCTGATCGATCCCTATGCCAAACAACTCGTCGGCGAGATGAAGTGGGGACCGCAGCTTTTCGGTTACAAGCTGGATCATCCCGACAAGGACCGCTCATTCGACGACAGCGACAGCGCCTCATTGATGCAGAAGTGCCGCGTGATCGATCCCGCCTTTACCTGGGGCTCGTCGCGCAAGCCTGATATTCCGTGGGAACGCACCATCTTCTACGAAATGCACGTGAAAGGATTCACGAAGCTGCATCTGATGGTGCCGGGTCCGGAGAGGGGAACGTTCGCCGGGCTCTCGCATCCCCACGTCCGTGACTATCTGCGGTCACTGGGCGTCACCAGCATCGAACTGTTGCCGATCCACGCATTCGTGGATGACAGCTACCTCGCCGAGAAAGGCTTGCGCAACTATTGGGGCTACAACTCGCTGGCGTTCTTTGCGCCGGAGCCGCGCTACATGCACACGCGCAGCCCATCCGAATTCAAGGCGATGGTCAACCAGTTCCACGCCGCGGGACTCGAGGTGATCCTCGACGTCGTCTACAATCACACCGCCGAGGGCAATGAACTCGGCCCGACCCTGTCGCTCAAGGGTATCGACAACGCCAGCTACTATCGTCTGATGCCGAACGAGCCGCGCTACTACATCAACGACACCGGCACCGGCAACACCGTCAACATGTCGCATCAGCGGGTCATCCAGTTGGTGGCCGACTCGCTGCGCTACTGGGCCGGCGAGATGCGCGTCGATGGCTTCCGCTTCGATCTCGCCACCATCTTGGCCCGTGAACCGCACGGCTTCGACGAAGGCGGCGGCTTTCTGGATGCCTGCCGGCAGGATCCGACACTTGCCGGCGTGAAGCTCATTGCGGAGCCCTGGGACATCGGCCCCGGCGGCTATCAGGTTGGGCAATTCCCGCCCGGCTGGGCAGAATGGAACGACAAGTTCCGCGATGCCGTGCGCAGCTTCTGGAAGGGCGATCCAGGCATGGTGCCGGAATTTGCCAAGCGCATTTCCGGGTCGGGCGATCTGTTCAACAAGCGCGGCCGGAAGACGTGGTCGACGGTCAACTTCGTCACGGCTCATGACGGCTTCAATCTTAACGACCTGGTCTCGTATAATGACAAGCACAACGAGGCGAATGGCGAAGGCAATCGCGACGGTCACTCCAACAACCATTCCTGGAATCACGGTGTCGAAGGTCCGACGGACGATGCCGAGATCATTGCGCTGCGCGAGCGGCAGAAGCGCAATCTTCTAGCGACGGTGCTGCTGTCCCGCGGCACGCCGATGCTGCTCGCTGGCGATGAATTCGGGCACACCCAGCAAGGCAACAACAACGCCTATGCGCAGGACAACGAAATAACCTGGCTGGACTGGCTGGATATCGGCGCGCGCGGGCAGGATCTGCGCGAATTCACCCGCAAACTTATCGCCGTGCGAAAATCCTATCCCGTGCTGTCGCGTGGCCGCTTCGTGGTGGGGACCTATAATCCAACCCTGGATGTAAAGGACGTTGCCTGGCTGTGCCCGACCGGCGAGGAGATGAGCCAGGATCAATGGGACGACGGCAATGCGCGTTGCTTCGGCATGTTGCTCGATGGTCGCGCGCAGGAGTCGGGTATCATCCAGCGTGGTGAGGATTCCACCGTTCTGCTCGTCTACAACGCGCATTTCGACGTGGTGAATTTCAAACTGCCGGAAATCCCTGAAGGGCAGGAATGGGAAATTCTCATCGATACCAATGCGCCCAACGCGCGCGCCGCACGTCATTCATT
>SDZE01000323.1 GCA_004173095.1 Bradyrhizobiaceae bacterium | reverse complement strand
TCTCGGTGATCGCCGCGCGCGGCGATCACCGAGACTTCGCGCTCGAACGGGACGAAGGCCTCCAGGATGGCATCCTTAGTGCCGAGATCGGTCCAGACCTGATCGAGATCGTCGCCGTCGCGGATCATCGCCTGGCCTTTGCCGTCGTAGCCGAAACGACGCGTCTTGATGACGGCAGGCAGGCCCAGCTTCTCGACCGCAGCGCGCAATTCGCCCGCGCTGGACACGCCGGCATATCCTGCGGTGGCGATGCCAAGACCGGTGACGAAATCTTTCTCGATGAGTCGATCCTGCGTGGTCTTCAGGATGCTCTGCGCCGGCAATACAGGACGTCGCGCATCAAGGATCAGCGCCGTCGCGGCCGGGACGTTTTCGAATTCGTAGGTGATGACGTCGCAGTCATTGGCAAACAACTCAAGCGCTTCGACATCCGCATATTCGGCGCAGGTCGCGTTCTGAACGACGTCGAAGGCCGGCGAATCCGGATCCGGCGAGAACACCTGGCATTTCAGGCCGAGCCGCGCCGCCGCGAGCGCGAGCATGCGACCGAGCTGGCCGCCGCCGAGAATACCGATCGTATCGCCGGGTTGCAGCACCTTGATCGCGGGAGCCATTACACCGCACCTTCCGGCTTTTCAGCGACGCTGTCGGTCTGCGCCTGGCGCCAGGCTTTCAGGCGGGTCGCGAGTGCAACGTCATGCAAAGCCAGCACGGAGGCGGCAAGCAGCGCCGCATTGATAGCGCCGGGTTTGCCGATCGCCAGCGTGCCGACAGGAATACCGCCGGGCATCTGCACGATGGAATAAAGCGAATCGACGCCCGCAAGTGCCTTCGATTCGACCGGCACGCCGAACACCGGCAGCTCCGTCAGCGCCGCAGCCATGCCGGGCAGATGTGCAGCACCGCCGGCGCCGGCGATGATGATCTGGAAACCTGCCGCCTTGGCGCCTTTCGCGAATGAGACCAGCCGGTCCGGCGTGCGATGTGCCGAGACAATGCGGACGTCATGGGGGACGCCCAGCGCCGTCAGGGTTTCGGCGGCATGGCGCATGGTTTCCCAGTCGGACTGGCTTCCCATGATAATGGCGACGGGCGCGGACATTCCGGTATTTTCTTTCGCGAATCCAGAAGGATAGCTGGAAATACAAGGATCGCCCCCTGCCGGGCAGGGAGCGTCTAACGAACATCTCGTCAGTGATGACGGGACAGCCTTGTAACAAATCCGATGTAAAAGAAAACCCGATGCGCAGCCACGGCACCGGCTGATTTCGGCATGGTTAGGGCCGGCCCCGGATCGAAATGCTGCGGCAGACCAACGGCGACATGACGGACGCATATGGCGTCATTCCACACCGCCATCGGGCCCTGATCGCGGTTCCGTGCGCGACCTGTTGTCTCAGGCGATGATGTCAGGGGTGATCTGGTCGGAGATGATCGAGATGCGATCCCGCAATTGCAGCTTGCGCTTTTTCAGTCGCTGCAGCCGCAGCAGGTCAGGCGCGGGTGAGCGTTGCAAAGCGTCGATGGCCGCATCGAGGTCGCGATGATCTTGCTGCAATCGGGCCAATTCGGCAGGGAGTTCACGATCTTCGTCGTCGTTCATGATGTTCGCTGACTTGGCCCGCCAGTCCTCCGGCGAGAATCCTCATGGCAACTATCGCCGGTGGGCGCCCGCTGCGCAAGCTATCCGGTTCCGCCATTTTTGCGGCGCATTCCTTACGATTCGTTTTTCACGATATGCGGAGGACGGCGGTACAATTTTCAAGACCCATCGACAGATGTCCACTGTCATGTAGACTTCATCGTCCAACCGAATCCGAACTTTGGTTATCGCAACCTATCGAGGAGTTTCGAATGGCACTTCAGGCGCATCTGGTCGAACTGGAACGCAAGCACAAGGTTCTCGAAACCGAATTGCACGATGCCATGCTGCATCTTTCCACCGACGATCTCCGCATCGTTGAACTCAAGCGCCGGAAACTGATGCTCAAGGACGAGATCGAGCGGATCAGGCAGACCAAGACAACGCTGCACTGACAAGTCCCGGAATCAATTTCTCTCCCAGAGAAGACTTTTTGTCCTGACGCATCGCCTCATACATGAGGTGCGCAGGTCCGCGTGTCCGCATCGCATAGGGATGACGCTCACACGCTTTCGCTCTTGCGACGAAGCGATCTGAGAACACGGTTGGATCAGATCGCTTCGGACGCAGGCGCGGATTACGGCGCCGGCTACGCCTCGATCCCCGCTATCTCAGCCACATGATCTGCAATCGCCAATGACGATGTCAGGCCGGGCGACTCGATGCCGAACAGGTTGACGAGGCCGGGGATGCCGTGCAGCTGCGGACCCTGGATCATGAAATCCTGCGTCGCCACGGCCGGCGGCACGATCTTCGGACGTATCCCGGAATAGCTCGGCATCAGCGCGCCATCCGGCAGCGACGGCCAGTAGCGACGGATTGCGGGATAGAAGCGTTCACCGCGCGCGGGGTCCACTTCATAGTCGATGCGATCCACCCATTCGACATCGGGGCCGAACCGCGCCTGTCCGGCAAGATCGAGCGTGAGATGCACGCCGAGGCCACCGGGCTCCGGCACCGGATAGATCAAGCGCGCAAACGGCGCCTTGGCGCTGCAACTGAAGTAGCAGCCCTTGGCGAGATAGGCCGGCGGGATCATGTCCAGCGGCATGCCCTCGAGCAGGCGTGCGATCATGGTCGCGGAGAGGCCTGCGGCATTGATCAGCAGATCGCAGCCCAGCGTCATCGGCGCGTCGCCGCCGACTTCGATTTCGAATCCATCGGGCGTCACGCGGCCGCGCGCGAACGGCGCGAGAAAGGCGAAGGCGGCGCCGGCAGCTTCGGCCTCGCCGCGCAGCGACAGCATATAAGAGTGGCTGTCGATGATGCCGGTGGACGGCGACAGCAGGGCCGCCTCGCAGGCCAGAGCAGGCTCCAGTGCGCGGGCTTCGTCGCCGGACAACACCTGTAGATCAGTAACGCCGTTGGCTTCCGCATGCGCCTTGATCGCCGCGAGCTTGGTCATTTCCTCCGGCCGCGTCGCCACGATCAGCTTGCCGCAATTGCTGTGCGGAATGCCGCGCTCGCGGCAATAGTCGTAGAGCTGATGCTTGCCGGCCACGCAGAGCTTCGCCATCAGGCTGCCGGCCGCATAATAAATGCCGGCATGGATGACTTCGCTGTTGCGCGATGAGGTGACGGTGCCGATCGCGTCGGCGGCTTCGAGGACGATCGTTTCACGCCCGGCTTCGGCAAGCCGCCGGGCAATGGCAAGGCCGACAACCCCGGCCCCGATGACGATGCAGTCAACCCTGTCCATTCGGTTTCAGGTCCCATTCAGTCCGGCGGCGGCGCCGATTAGCGAAGCGTTAAGCATCCGAAGCAAATACATGTCGTTTCGGCCGTTTGGTCATGCTGCATTCAGCCGCATTTACCCGATTAAAATACCTGCGACGGAACACTGCCATCCTGCGAATACGCGGGTGCGCAATGACTGGCAAGATGGAGCGAGTGAAGAACTGGGCGACCGGATGCGCCAGCGTCGTCGCTTGCCTATGCTCCGCCATGCGCAGCGCGACCGCTGACATTCCGACGGCCACGGCGCCGGGGATCGGCGGTGCTTATCACATCTCGGAAATCGTCGTCGGCGGACTGGTTGTCGGCGCTTTCGTCACCGCGATCGTGTTCTGGGTCGCGTCCGCCCTGCGTGGGGTCCAGCATCAACAGCAACAGCGCAACGAATTCGTAGGCTCGGCCCTCAATCACCTCGGCCAGGGCATCGTCATGCTCGATGCGCAGCGACGCGTCGTGTTCTGCAACGATCGTTATCTGGAAATCTACAAACTTTCGCGTGCCGATATCACGCGCGGCATGACGGGGGCCGGTCTTCGCGCGTTACGTCGCGAGCGCGGCGTGGCCGGTGTCGACGAAGATTCGCATTACGATCAGTCGATGTCGTCGAGCGGTTATGTCGCCGAATTGCCGGGCGGCCAGTTCGTGCATGTGAAGTTCAACCGGCTGCCCAATGGCGGCTGGATCGGCATTCACGAAGACTGTACGCAGCAACGCCGGATGCAGAATGAGCTGGCGAGCACCAAGCAGTTCCAGCAGACGGTGCTCGACAACATCCCCGTCTCGCTGATGGTGCAGGAAGTGGCGACCGGCCGCTATCTGTTTGCCAACCGCAATGCCGAGGTGATCCTGCGCTGCCGTCGTGAGGATGCGATCGGCAAGACCGTGCCGGAAATGCTGCGGCCCGAAGAGGCCCGGATCATCGTTGCGCGCGATCAGGCCGCGATCAACAGCCGCGCCCCGGTGGCAGAGGAGCACCCGATTTCCACGCATGACGGTTTGCGTCTGTTCCTTACCCGTCGCGTGACGGTCTTGGACGACAACGGCAAGCCGCAATATCTGATCAAGACCCATGAAGACGTCACCGATCGCCGCCAGACCGAGGCGAAGATGGCGCATATGGCCTATCACGACGGCCTCACCGATCTGCCCAACCGCACCGCATTCCTGCAGGCGCTGACGCAGATGATCGACGCCTGCACCGATGCGGAGGAAGCCTTTGCGGTGCTGTCGATCGATCTCGACGGCCTCAAGGAAATCAACGACGTGTTCGGCCATGACGTCGGCGACAGGCTGCTCAAGGACGTGTCGGCGCGGATCGAAGCCGCGGTGGGCGGCGGCGTGGTCGCGCGCCTCGGTGGCGATGAATTCGGAGTGATCATCGACGGCGCGCAGCCGCAGGCCGGGCAGGCGCTGGCGGAGCGGATGGCGGCCTCGCTGGCCGAACCGTTCCCGATCGATGGCAAGTCGGTACGCATTGCGGTGACCACCGGCATCTCGCTGTTTCCGCGCGACGGACGTGATGCAGCGGCGCTGCTGGCGAATTCCGGCGCAGCTTTGTTTCGCGCCAAGTCGCGCTCCCGCGGGTCGATCAGCGTGTTCGAGCCGGAGATGGATCGCCAGTTGCGCGACCGCCGCGTGCTGCATCAGGATCTGTCCACGGCCATCCGCAATGGCGAGTTGTCGCTGCATTACCAACCGCAGGCCCGTGCCGGCGCCTATGTCCAGGATGCCGACATCACCGGCTTCGAGGCGCTCGCGCGATGGATTCATCCGACCCGCGGCTTCGTCTCGCCGGCCGATTTCATTCCACTCGCGGAAGAAAGCGGGCTGATCGTCGAGATGGGCGAATGGATCCTGCGTCAGGCCTGTCACGAGGCAGCGTCCTGGGACGTGCCGCTCCAGGTCGCCGTCAATCTGTCGCCGGCCCAATTCGTGCGCGGCGACGTGGTGGGCGTCGTGCATACGATCCTGCTGGAAACCGGCCTTGCGCCGAGCCGGCTTGAACTGGAAATCACCGAGGGCGTGCTGATCGACGATTTCGATCGTGGTGTCGGTGTGCTGCGGCGTCTCAAGGCGCTCGGCGTGCGCATCTCGATGGACGATTTCGGCTCCGGTTATTCGTCACTGACCTATCTGCAGGCGTTCCCGTTCGACACCATCAAGATCGACCGTGCCTTCGTGATGCATCTGGGGAGCAATCCGCAATCCGCAGCCATCGTCAAAGCGGTCATCGGGCTCGGTCATGGCCTCGGGGTCTCGATCGTGGCCGAGGGCGTCGAGACGCAGGAGCAGCTGCAATTCCTCGCCGAGGAAGGCTGCGATGGCGTGCAGGGCTACTTCATCGGCCGCCCGGCACCGATCGTGCAGTATGCCGCGCTGGTCGGCAAAGCCGCCGACGTGCGCATGGCCGGTTAGTCGCCTCGGCACGATGCGCGTTGTTCCGTTGCGCCCGATCATGCTCTAGTTTGCGGGGATGACGAATCCAGCCGCCACCGCCGATGCTGCGATCGAAACCGATCTCACCGTCGCCTATCCCACGCCGCTGCTGCGGATCGACGCCGTGTCCAAGCGCTTCGGCGCGCAGGCCGCGGTGGATGCACTGTCGCTGGATATCAAGGAAGGCGAGTTCTTTGCACTGCTCGGGCCGTCCGGTTGCGGCAAGACCACGCTGCTGCGGATGCTGGCCGGCTTCGAGACACCGGACAGCGGCAGGATCGAACTCAACGGCGCCGACATCGCTTCGGTGCCGCCGCATCAGCGGCCGGTCAATATGATGTTCCAGAACTATGCGTTGTTTCCGCATCTCGGCGTGCGCGACAATATCGGTTTCGGGCTGAAGAATGCGGGGCTGACGCGCGTCGGCATCGATGCGCGGGTCGCCGACATGATCGCGCTGGTGAAGCTCAACGGCCTCGAGCAGCGCAAGCCGCATCAGCTGTCGGGCGGCCAGAAGCAGCGCGTCGCGCTGGCGCGTGCTTTGGCGCGGCATCCGAAACTGCTGCTGCTCGACGAACCGCTGGCGGCGCTCGACAAGAAGTTGCGCGAGGAAACCCAGGTCGAGCTGATGCGGCTACAGCGCCAGCTCGGGCTCACTTTCGTGATCGTCACCCATGACCAGGACGAGGCGATGTCGATGGCCGACCGCATCGGCGTGATGCAGGAGGGCCGCTTGGTGCAGGTGGCAACACCGCGGCAGCTCTATGAGGCGCCGGCGTCGCGCTGGGTGGCGGAGTTCGTCGGGGACATCAATATCGTGGAGGCCGACATCCGTGCGCGCGACGGCCATCGGCTCACCGTCGAGGGCAAAGGAACCGGCACCTTGTTCGCGACCCTGCCGAAGCAGCCGATCGGTGATGACGGCATTTGCATCGCCATCCGGCCGGAAAAGATCAAGCTGTCGCGGCGCGGGCTTGCCGCCGGGCTCAATCATGCCGGCGGCATGAACAGCATCGAGGGCATCGTCGATGACGTCGGCTATCTCGGCGGGCGCTCGATCTACAAATTGAAGCTCGATCATGGCGCCATGTTTCGGATCGCTCTGGCCAACACCGCGCGGCTCGATGTCGATGCCTATGCGATCGGTGAGCGTGTCACCGCGTGGTTCACGCCGGATGATTGCGTGGTGCTGCCGCGATGAATGCGAAACGCCTGTTTACCGCACCGGCGCGCCGAATGGCGATCCCGCCTTATGTCTGGATGGTGCTGTTCTTTCTGTTGCCGTTTGCGTTCGTGGTCAAAATCAGCCTGTCGCAGACGACATTGGCGCAGCCGCCATATCTGCCGGTGTTCGGTCTCTCCGATGGTTTCGCGGGGCTGAAGGATGCGTTTGCAGCGCTGTCGCTGGATAATTTCCGCGCGCTGCTGGCGGATCAGCTCTATGTGTCGTCCTATCTGCGCAGCGTCACCGTGGCGGGCTTGTCCACGCTGCTGCTGCTGGTGATCGGCTATCCCATCGCCTATGCGATGGCGCGGCTGCCGGTGCGCTGGCAGGGCATCGCCATGATGCTGGTGATCGTGCCGTTTTGGACCTCGTTCCTGATTCGCATCTATGCCTGGATCAACATCCTGCAGCATGACGGGCTGTTGAATCAGATCCTGATAGCCTTGCATATTGTCTCGGCACCGGTGGTGTGGCTATCGACCGACAGCGCGATGTATCTCGGCATGGTCTATTCCTATCTGCCGTTCATGATCCTGCCGCTCTATGCGACCCTGGCGAAAGCCGATCCGTCGCTGCTGGAAGCCGCCGCCGATCTCGGCGTGTCCAGGTTCGATGCGTTCTGGATGGTGACCGTGCCGCTGTCTTGGCGTGGCATCTTTGCGGGCGCGCTGTTGTGCTTCATTCCGATCACCGGCGAATTTGTGATCCCCGATCTGCTGGCCGGTTCGGATTCGATGATGATCGGGCAGACGCTGTGGCTGGAATTCTTCACCAACAAGGACTGGCCGCTGGCCTCGGCGCTGGCCGTGGTGCTGCTGGCGGTGCTGCTGGTGCCGCTGCTGGTCTATGATCAGGTGCAGCGCCGCCAGCTGGAGCGCCGCTGATGAGCACGCATCCGCTACGCCTGTCGCGCTTCAATCTCGTCTCGCTCGTGCTCGGCTTCGCGTTCCTGTATCTGCCGATCGTCATTCTCGTCATCTATTCGTTCAACGCCTCGCGCCTGGTGACGGTGTGGGGCGGCTGGTCCACGCGCTGGTACACCGAATTCTTCAACGACCGCGCGATGATCGACGCGGCATTGATGAGCCTGCGCGTCGGCGCGGTCTCGGCGACCCTGGCGACGCTGCTCGGCACACTGGCAGCAGTGGCCCTGACGCGCGGCGGCGGTTTTCGCGGCCGGGCCATGATGTCCGGCATGCTCTATGCGCCGCTGGTGATGCCGGAGGTGATCACCGGCCTGTCGCTGCTCTTGCTGTTCGTCGCCATCGATGCCGGACGTGGATTCTGGACCGTGACGATCGCGCATACGACGCTGACGATGTGCTTCGTCACCGTGGTGGTGCAGTCGCGATTGGCGGCGCTGGATCGCAGCCTCGAGGAAGCCGCCATGGATCTCGGCCGCGACCCCTTGCGCGCGTTCACGGCGGTGACGTTGCCGTTGATCTGGCCGGCAATCGCCGCCGGCTGGATGCTCGCCTTCACGCTGTCGCTCGACGATCTGGTGATCGCAAGCTTCACCACCGGGCCGGGCTCGGCAACACTGCCGATCCGCATCTATTCCGAAGTCCGCCTCGGCGTGAAGCCGCAGATCAACGCCATCTGCACGTTGATCATCGGCGTCATTACGGTGCTGATCGTGCTCGCCTCGCTGGCAACGAAATTATCGAGCAGCAGAGGCGAAAGCGCTGCACCGCTATAACGCCGTCATTGCGAGCAAAGCGAAACAATCTAGACAGGTCGAGCGAAGGCTGGATTGCTTCGTCGCTGCGCTCCTCGCAATGACGGCTATATCTAATTCGTCTTGTCAGCCTCTGCCGGAGCCGTCGCGGCCGGGGGCTGTGCGGCTTCGGGCTTCGTCTCCGCATCCGGCTGCAGTGCCTTCGGTGCCGTGGTGAAGCGTTCGATCACCGAGCGCACGGCGTCCTTGGTCTTGCGGTCCTTCACTGCGTCCAGCAGCGGGGCGGCGCCGGGGGAGCGGCGGATCAGGCTTTCGGGGTCGGGGAAGATCAAGGGATCGTCCCAGGGGCCCTGGATCACGAATGGCAGTTCGAAGCCGCCGGTGCCGTTGGCGGCGGCCTTCAGGCTGGCGATGCCCTTCATGTCGTATTCGCGGGCAGGGACCGAGGCGGTACCTGTCAGGGTCAGTTTAGCGGCCGGGCCGTCGATGCGGATATCCTGCGCGGTGGCGATACCGTCGTTGAATTTGAGCTGCATCACCAGATTGGAGAAAGGTGTCGACCCGGAGCGGAAATTGCCGGCGCCGGACAGCGGGCGGCGCTCGAGGCGCTTCAGCAGCTGCTCGACATTGAAGCCGGTGATGGCGCCGTCCTGGCCGATCAGCGTCGCCGAGCCATCGAGCGATTGCGCGAGGCCGAACGGCGAGGAGCCGGTGGCTTCCA
>SDZE01000244.1 GCA_004173095.1 Bradyrhizobiaceae bacterium | reverse complement strand
TCGACGTCCAGCGAGGTCGGTGCGCCCTCCGGCAGTCCGCCGTCGCGCATCCGCCACGACAATTCCATGATGTCGATTGCGCGATCGGTGCCGGCGATGGTGAAGCGGCCGTTGGCGAATTCGATGTCGGCTTCGGAGGCCTCCATCAGATGCGCCGCGGCGCTCTTGCCCTTGGCGATGACGAGGTCGGACGCCTCGACGATGGCCTGGCCGGTTGCCGTGATCGAGCGCGACCCGCCGGTGCCGTTGCCCATGCGCACCAGGTCGCTGTCGTTCTGCTGCAGCCGGATCGCGTCGAACGGCACGCCGAGACGCTCCGACAGTACCTGCGCGAACGGCGTCGCATGGCCTTGGCCGTAATCCAGCGTGCCGGTGGTGATGGTCACCGTGCCGTCGGGCTCGAACGTGATCTTGCCAAGTTCGGGCGAGGGCGGCGCGGTGACTTCGAGATAGGAGCCGACAGCGATGCCGCGCAGCTTGCCCTGCTTCTTGGCCTCGCGCTTGCGCTTGGCAAAGCCGGCGTGATCAGAAATTTCCAGCGCCTTGTCGAACACGCCTTGGAAATCGCCGCTGTCGTAGGTGACGCCCGACGCGGCCTTGAACGGCAGTTGCGATGGCTTGATGAAGTTGCGCTTGCGCAGGGTGAGGCGATCGACGCCCATCTCGTCCGCAGCACGGTCGATCAGGCGCTCCATAAAATAGTTCGCCTCGGGCCGGCCGGCGCCGCGATAGGCGCCCATGAGCGTGGTGTTGGTGACCACGCATTTCACATCGACGCCGAGCAGCGGCGTGCGATACACGCTCGGTAGGTTCTTGCCTGTATTGAGCGACAGCGGCGACGGCGACACGCCGGTGATATAGGCGCCGAGATTGCCGTAGCCCGAGATGCGCACGGCGAGAAACTTGCCGTCCTTGTCGAGTGCCAGCTCGGCATGGATGTCCTGCGCGCGGCCGTGGCTGTCGGACAGGAAGCTCGACGAACGCTCGTCGAGCCATTTCACCGGTTTGCCCAGTTCCTTCGCGGCATGCAGCAGGCAGATATATTCGGGATAGCTGACATTCTTCATCCCGAACGAACCGCCGACATTGCCGGTGAGAATGCGTACCTTCTCGGCGGGGACATTGAGTTGCCGCGCCAGGGTCGCGCGGTTGCCGGCGACGCCTTGGGTCGGCACCTGCAGGATATAGCGCTCGGTCTTCTTGTCGAAGCTCGCCAGCGCGCATCGCGGCTCCATCGCAACGACGGCGACGCGGGTGTTCTCGATGTCGAGCCTGGTTACATGCGCCGCGGAGGCAAAGGCGGCATCGATCGCGGCCGTGTCGCCATAGTGATAATCGAGCGCGACATTGTTGGGGATGTGGTCATAGAGCTGCGGTGCGCCGGGCTGGGCGGCTTCCGCGGCCGACGTCACCGCCGGCAACGGGGCGATGTCGAGTTCGACGGCTTCCGCCGCATCACGCGCCTGCGCCACGGTGTCTGCCACCACGAAGGCGACGGGGTCGCCGACATAGCGCACGCGGTCGGTCATCAGCGCTTGGCGGTTGGTTTGTAGCAACGGCGAGCCGTCGCGGTTCTTCAGCGGCATGCCGACGCTGAAGGGCTGATAATCCGCGGCCGCGAGATCGGCGCCGGTCCAGACGCCGCGAACCCCCGGCATCGCTCTGGCAGCGGCCGTGTCGATGTTGCGGATCACGCCATGGGCGTGCGGACTGCGGACGATCCAGGCATGCAGTTGGCCAGGTAGTTGAAGATCGTCGGTGTAACGGCCCTTGCCGCGCACCAGCGAGTCGTCCTCCTTGCGCCGGACCGGCTGGCCGACCCCAAATTTCTGCATCGCCATGGCATTGTCGCGGGAACCGGTGAAATCCTGCATGGGCACGTCCAATTGACTGGCATGGGTCCGCGGGCTGGGCCCGGGACGATGTCCTGCAATAGGACGCCTTTGCGGGGCTCACAATGTCCGATTGGGCATGGCGCCGGTGCGGTGGTTGCGCCATTTCCGTGCCCTGCTAGAGTTTCCGTGAAAATGGTTTCCATGCCGGCCCCCCGGGGCCGCGGAAAGACCTGTTAGATGGATGACACCACGCGGCTCCGGACCAGTCTGGAGCCGACCGACGACGCGCACAACCCGGGCGATGCCTCGGTGCAGGGGGCCGTGCTGGCCACGCGCGCGAGCCATGCGGTCAATCCGGCCGTCTATGCCGCGCTCGATCTCGGCACCAATAATTGCCGCCTGCTGATCGCCGCGCCCACCGGCGACAGCTTTCGCGTGATCGATTCGTTTTCGCGGATCATCCGCCTCGGTGAGGGGGTCTCGACCACCGGCTTGATCTCCGATGCGGCGATAAACCGAGCCGTCTCGGCCCTGAGCGTCTGCCGCGACAAGATCAGCGCCCGCGATGCAACGCGACTGCGCCTGATCGCAACCGAAGCCTGCCGCGCCGCGTCTAATTCCGATGTGTTTCTGAGCCGCGTCACGGAAGCGACCGGCATTACGCTGGAGATCATCGACCGCGAGACCGAAGCCGGCCTCGCCGTCATCGGCTGTTCGCCGCTGATCGATCCCTCGGGTCGCGGCGCCATCCTGTTCGACATCGGCGGAGGCTCGTCCGAACTGGTGCGGATCGAACGCGACGCTGCCGATCCAAGCGGTAGGCCAGTGATCAAGGCCTGGATGTCGATCCCGCTCGGCGTGGTCACGCTGGCGGAGAAGTTCGGCGGCAAGAACGTCACGCGCGAATCCTACGATCACATGATCGCCGAGGTGGCCCAGCACGTGGCGCCGTTCGCGGCGGAGCATGGCACCGATCTCGCCGGCATGCACCTGCTCGGCACCTCCGGCACGGTGACGACCCTCGCCGGAATCCACCAGGGTCTGCTGCGCTACGACCGCCGGCGGATCGACGGCATCTGGATGGACCATGACGAACTCGACGGCACCATCGCCCGGCTGATCGAGATGAGCTATGCGGAACGCGCCGCCAACCAGTGCATCGGCCCCGATCGCGCCGATCTGGTGCTGTGCGGCTGCGCCATTCTCGACGCCATCCGCGCGGTGTTCCCGCTGCCGCGCCTGCGCGTCGCCGATCGCGGCCTGCGCGAGGGGATGCTCGTGGAAATGATGCGCGAGGACGGGGTGATCAAGGCGTCGTAACGCGGTTCGGCTTTTGCGGCGGGCCGTGCTATGACGGCGGCCAAACCCGAAAGCAAGCAATTTAACGATGGCAAAAGACACCACCGGACGCATGCGCGTCCAGGTCAAGAGCGCCGGCCGCATGAAGCTGTCGTCGAAGCTCTGGCTCGAGCGGCAGCTCAATGACCCCTATGTGCAGCAGGCCAAGAAAGATGGTCTGCGCTCGCGGGCCGCCTACAAGATCATCGAGATGGACGACAAGCACCGCTTCCTGAGGTCGGGCGTCTCCGTGGTCGATCTCGGCGCTGCACCGGGCGGCTGGAGCCAGGTCGCGGCGCGCCGGGTCGGATCGTCGGACGGCCGCGGCCAGGTGATCGCTATCGACCTGCTGGAAATGCCGGAGATCGACGGCGTCACCTTTGCGCAGATGGACTTTCTCGAGGATGGCGCACCGGCCAAGTTGAAAGAGATGATGGGCGGGCTTGCCGATGTGGTGATGTCCGACATGGCGGCCAATACCACCGGCCATCGCAAGACCGACCAGCTGCGCATCGTGGGCCTGGTCGAGGACGCGGCGGCCTTTGCCTGCGACGTGCTGAAACCTGGCGGCACCTTCATCGCCAAAGTGTTCCAGAGCGGCGCCGACGCGACCCTCATGACCCAATTGAAGCGCGACTTCGCCACCGTGAAGCACGTCAAGCCGGCATCCAGCCGCAAAGACTCGTCGGAGCGTTACGTGTTGGCCATGGGTTTTCGTGGGACGCCGGGCGGCTCCGACGCGGCGGACGACTAACCCAGCCGCTGATCCCGCGAGTCTTCCGTTGTTTCGCTGACGGCCTTGGCGGCAGCGTGTTCGGCGCCTTTCTTCTCGCCCTTGCGGCTGGCGATTTCCACGGCCTTGCGGCCGGAGATTTCGGAGCCTGCATCCGCTGGCATCTGCCAGAAGAACCATGCCGATGTTGCCGAGATCAGCGACACGATGAGGAATGCCGGCGCAAAGTCGCCGGCCGATAGTTCGGTCATGCCGCGCCAGACCATGGCGCTCTCGACGCTGAAGGCACCGATGGCGACGCCGGCGGAGATCGATAGCTGCTGCGCCACTGCGGTGAGCGTGGTTGCGCGGCTGAGCTTGGCCGGCTCGACCTCCGCAAATGCGACGGTGTTGATGGCGGTGAATTCGAGCGACCGGAAGAACCCGCCGACCAGCAGGATCAGCAGGATCAATGTCAGCGGCGTCGAGATCGTGAACAGCGCGCAGGCCGCAAGGAAGACCGAACTCACGAGCGCATTCACAGTCATCACGTTGCGGAAACCGAAGGTGCGGATGATGCGTGTGGCCAGCGTCTTCATGCCCATGGCGCCGACAGCCGAGCCGAAGGTCACCATGCCGGACTGGAAGGGCGACAGGCCGAACCCGATCTGCATCAGCAGCGGCAACAGAAACGGCAATGCGCCGATGCCTAGCCTGAACAGGAAGCCGCCGATGATGGCCGCGCGCAACGTTGCATAGCGCATGAGCGAGAAGTCGAGCACCGGCGACGACGTGCGCTTGGCGTGGATCAGATACAGCATCATCGACACCGTTCCGACGACCAGAAGGCTGGTGACGATTTGCCAGGGCAACAGATTGAGGCCGGCGACCGAGAGGCCGAAGGCGATGCCTGCGAGGCCGACACCCGCAAGTACGAGACCGAGCAGATCGAAACGTTCGGGATTGTCCGACTTGATCGGATCGATATAGCGCTGCGCGAGATAGATGCCGAGAAAGCCGATCGGGATGTTGATCAGAAAGATCCAGTGCCACGACGCGTAGGTGGTAATGAAGCCGCCGAGCGGCGGTCCGATCACCGGGCCGACCAAGGCAGGGATCGACATCCAGGCCATCGCATTGACGAGCCCAGCTTTGTCGATCGAACGCACCAGAACCAGCCGTCCGACCGGCGTCATCATCGCGCCGCCAAGGCCCTGGATGATGCGTGCAATGACGAAATGGGTCACCGTTTGCGATAGTGCGCAGCCGATCGAGCCGATCATGAAGACGCCGATCGCAACCGAGAAGACGGTGCGGGCGCCGAACCGATCCGCAGTCCAGCCGGAGGCGGGAATGAACACCGCGAGCGATAGCAGATAGGATGTGATCGCCAGTTTCAGGGTCAGTGGACTGGTGCCGATGTCGGCCGCGATGGCGGGCAGGGAGGTCGCGATCACCGTGGAATCCATGTTCTCCATGAACAGGGCAGCAGCGACGATCAGCGGGATCAAACGTTCCTTGGACATCATGCGGCTAAAGTATTCCGGCTGGCTGGCGAGATCTCTCGTCGATTGCTTTGGGGCTTTGCCGGCGCCCTTTAACATCATGTCCCGGAGCCGGCCATCACGCTCGTTGATAGTTTGATGACGGTCCCGTGAAGTCGCGATCTGGGTATGGCCCGGCTATAGTGCCGCCAAAAATCCCTGTGCATGGCTGCCAAACGCTTTGATTCCGCAGGGCAGCATGCTATCGACCACCGCCAATCCTATGTTGAGGGTCCGAGTCGGCGACGGTGGTGCACCGTGGCCCTCTTTGTGCATCCCCACGGTCACGCGCGGCACCGGCCGCTGAATGGAGTTGGTCATGGCAGTCGTTCATCAAATTCGCGAAGCTTTCACTTTCGATGACGTTCTGCTGAAGCCCGGCCTGTCGGACATCCTGCCATCGGACGCCGATATCCGCTCGCGCGCGACCCGCACCGTCGCTCTCAACATTCCCATCATGGCGTCGGCGATGGACACCGTGACCGAGGCCAATATGGCGATTGCGATGGCGCAGGCCGGTGGACTCGGTGTCATCCATCGCAATTTCGATCCGGAGGGACAGGCGGCGCAGGTCCGCCAGGTCAAGAAGTACGAGAGCGGCATGGTGGTGAACCCGCTCACCATCGGTCCCGATGCAAAACTCTCCGAAGCGCTGGCGCTGATGAACGAGCACGGCTTCTCCGGCATCCCGGTGGTCACCGGTGCGAGCCCGAACGTGCCCGGCAAGCTGGTCGGTATTCTCACCAATCGCGATGTCCGCTTCGCCACCAATCCGGATCAGAAGATCTCCGAACTGATGACGCACGAAAATCTCGTGACCGTGCGTCAGGGCGTCGATCAGGACGAAGCCAAGCGCATGCTGCACAAGCATCGCATCGAGAAGCTGCTGGTGGTGGATGATCAGTATCGCTGCGTCGGCCTGATCACCGTCAAGGACATGGACAAGGCCGTCGCGCATCCGCTGGCCAGCAAGGACGCGCAGGGCCGTTTGCGCGTCGCGGCTGCCACCACCGTCGGCGATGGCGGGTTCGAGCGCACCGAGCGCCTGATTGATGCCGGTGTCGATATTATCGTGGTCGATACCGCACATGGCCATTCGACCCGCGTGCTCGAGGCGGTCAACCGCATCAAGCGTATCTCCAACACCGTGCAGGTGATCGCCGGCAACGTCGCCACCACCGAAGCGACCCAGGCGTTGATCGACGCCGGTGCGGACGCCGTCAAAGTCGGCATCGGTCCGGGCTCGATCTGCACCACCCGCATCGTTGCCGGCGTTGGCGTGCCGCAACTCACCGCGATCATGGATGCAGTGGAAGCGGCCAAGAAGGCGGACATCCCCGTCATCGCCGATGGCGGCATCAAGTTCTCCGGCGATCTCGCCAAGGCGCTGGCAGCAGGGGCCGACATCGCCATGGTCGGCTCGTTGCTGGCCGGCACCGACGAGACACCCGGCGAGGTGTTCCTGTGGCAGGGCCGCTCCTACAAGGCCTATCGCGGCATGGGCTCGGTGGGCGCCATGGCTCGCGGCTCGGCCGATCGCTATTTCCAGCAGGACATCAAGGACACGCTGAAGCTGGTGCCTGAAGGCATCGAGGGGCAGGTGGCTTACAAGGGCCCGGTGGGCAATGTGGTCCACCAACTCGCCGGCGGTTTGCGCGCCGCCATGGGTTATGTCGGCGCCCGCAACCTGGCCGAGTTCTCCGAAAAGGCCGAATTCGTCCGCATCACCAGCGCCGGCCTGCGTGAAAGTCACGTGCATGACGTGACGATCACTCGCGAAAGCCCGAATTATCCGGGCGGTCGATAAGGGAACTCGCGGGAACCGATCGGCCATCTCGCCCAAATTGGGCCGCATGGCTGGGCCACAACGAGGACGTATTCGCCTCAAACGCGTGCAGTCTTTAGCTTGCGCGTGATAAGAGCTGTCCCGGTTCCGCCTTCGGCGGTACTGCTCTCAGCAGATTTGCCAAGCACATTGGAGACTTTCATGGCCATCGAATGGACCGAAGACCGCGTCGCGGCACTCGAAACCCCGCAGCTCAAGAACCTGCGCGAGAACGCCCTGAAGCGCGACGTCGCCGCTCTGGCTGACCTGTGCACCGCCGAACTGACCAAGCGCAACGCCGACAAGCCGCGCCGCATCGGCCAGCCGCGCTCCGAGGCCAAGCAGTTCGAGCACGATATGGCCGACCAGATAGCCGCCGTCGGCAAGACGCTGGCCGAGAAATACGATCTTTCGGAAGCGACCGCCAAGGCGAAGTCGGAAGGCGTCAAGGGGTTCAAGGCCCACAAGCTGCTCGACTCCAAGGGGTCGGCCAAGCTCGGCGGCATGCAGCGCGACGGCTCGGTTGCTGTCGATCGCTACATCTCCTATCGGCGCGGCAAGGACATCGTTACCCTCAGCGTATTCCTGCTCAAGGACCAGCCGCTCGACGCGCATGAATTTCAGGTGATCGCACCGCTGGCGATGCTCGACGGCGGCAAGCCGGTGGCGGAAATCCGCCCGACCGCGACGCCCGCGCAGAAGCAGTCCGCTGATGGCGGTCTCGCCTTCAAGGATCTCGACAGCGCAGCTGCGGCATTTGACGCCGTGCTCGCCAAGATCGCCGCTTGATATAATCATTTACGAATAAAACGCGGCGCGCGATCATCGCGTGCCGCGTTTTTGCGTCCGGCTCTCCACACAACAAAAAGCAAAAGGAAACATCCATGACTGCATCGGCCAAACGCGTCGTTCTGGCATCGCGCCCGCATGGCGAACCGACCCCGTCCAATTTTCGCATCGAAGACGTTGCCGTGCCAAAACCCGGCGAGGGCGAAGTGCTGCTGCGCACGATTTGGCTGTCGCTCGATCCCTATATGCGCGGACGCATGAATGACGGCCCGTCCTATGCAGCGCCTGTCCCGGTGGATGGTGTGATGGAAGGCGGCACCGTGTGCGAGGTGATCGCCTCGAACAACCCCAGCTTCGTCGCCGGCGATATCGTGCTGGCGCATGCCGGCTGGCAGACCCATGCGATTTCCGACGGCAAGGGCCTGCGCAAGATCGATCCCGCCATCGCGCCGATCTCCACGGCCGTGGGCATTCTCGGCATGCCGGGCATGACCGCTTATACGGGCCTGCTGGCGATCGGCAATCCGCAACAGGGCGAGACTGTCGTTGTCGCCGCTGCCTCGGGCGCCGTGGGTTCGGCGGTCGGCCAGATCGCCAAGATCAAGGGCGCCAAGGCGGTCGGCATTGCCGGTGGCGCCGACAAGTGCCGCTATGTGGTCGAAGAACTCGGCTTCGATGCCTGCATCGATCACCGCGATCCGAATTTTGCGGCGAAGCTGAAGGAAGCCTGCCCGAACGGCATCGACGTGTATTTCGAGAATGTCGGCGGCGAGGTGTTCGAGGCGGTGTTTCCGCTGCTGAACTTCTTCGCCCGCATTCCCGTCTGCGGGCTGATCGCGCAATATAACGACACCGCGTCGACCGCGCCGAAATGGGCCGGCGCGATGATGCGCAACGTGCTGACCAAGCGCCTCAACTTCCGCGGCTTCATCGTGCGCGACTTTGCCTCCATGCATGGCGACTTCCTGCGCGACATGGCGCAGTGGGTGCGCGAGGGCAAGGTGAAGTACAAGGAGCACGTCACCGAAGGCCTCGACAACGCGCCGACGGCATTTATGGGGCTGCTCAAGGGCCAGAACTTCGGCAAGCAGCTGGTGCGGATCGGGCCTGACAAGGCTTAAAAGTCGCTCGGCCTTCTCGGCTGCCAACAAGCCTTTCAGCCGTTACTGCGAGGAGCGCAGCGACGAAGATCCAGCTTGGGTTTCTGGATTGCTTCGCTCCGCTCGCACTGACGGCGGAGATATCCAGTTTCATCGTCAGGCAAATGGAACCCATACCCATCCTTACGGGTTCCAGCTCCCGTAAGCTGTCGGTATTGAGCCGCCGGCGGGCTAATGGGGAATTTAAATGTCTATCCAGATGGTTCTGCTACCGGTTTTTGTGCTGGTGGCGATCACGCTCGGCATGTTCTTCGTGACTGGTCTGCGCGGTGG
>SDZE01000165.1 GCA_004173095.1 Bradyrhizobiaceae bacterium | reverse complement strand
CTGATTTTCTTTCGTGCGGGCACGCGCAAGAACGAGCAGATGCAGCCGATCGTCGAACAGCTCGACAATAACGACATCCGCAATCTCGGCGCCTATTTCGCCTCACTGCCGCCGCCGGAAAGAAAGACGGATGACAACCCGGATTTATCTGCCAAGGGCGCACAGGCCGCGGCCGGCCGGCGCTGTGCGTCGTGCCATCTGGACAGTTTTGCCGGCACCAAGGCGGTGTCCCGCATTGCCGGCCAGCGTGAGGATTATCTCCTGAAGGCGTTGCACGACTACAAATCCGGCGTCCGCGCCGGCGGTGGCATGGCTGCGATGGCAGAGGTCGCCTATGCGCTGAGCGAAGAAGAAATCGAGGCACTCGCGCATTATCTGGCGCATCTGTGAGAGACGGCGACGAAACGCCGGCCCTCATCCTGAGGAGTGCGCCCGCAGGCGCACGTCTCGAAGGATGGCCACGATCACCGGCGACACATCAGCTCATGGTTCGAGACGCGCAAAGCCGCGCTCCTCACCATGAGGGGCAGAGTTACTTCCGCTGATTCTCATACGTCTTGAGATGCGTGTAGATCATCCGCAGTCGCGGCACGGCGACCTTGGCGGCATCGGCGCGGGCGATCAGGTCGCCGATGATCTGGTCGGCCTCGATGGCGGAGCCGTTGAGAATGTCGCGATACATCGACGCCGTCAGTTTCGAGCCTTCGGCGGTCAGCATGCCTTCGGTGCGTTCGATGAAGGCCGCCCGCGGCGCAAAGCCATTGGCCGCAGCGACGCCTGCGCATTCATCGCGCACACCCAGGATGAAATCGCGCCCGCCAGGTGCGGCGACGATATCGCCCACCGCGCCGCGCATCGCCGAGGTGGCGCCGGCGATGGTGGCCAGGAACACCCACTTCTCCCACATGTCCTGCATGATGGTATCGGATGCGCTGCCGCCGAAATTGCCGGACTTGATGATCGTATCGATGGCCCTGGCGCGATCCGAACTACCGCCCTTGCGCTCACCGAAGCTCAGCGCCTGCATCGGCGTCATCTGAACCACTTCGCGCTGCGCATTGAGCGTGGCGGCGATCTGGCATTGCCCACCCATCACGGCGTCCTCGCCGAAGATCGTCTCCAGCACGTCGAGATGCTTCATGCCGTTGAGCAGCGGAATGATGACTGTCTTCGGGCCGACCGCGGGTGCAAAGGATTTGATGGCGTCGTCGAGGTCGAACGCCTTGCAGCTTAGCAGCACGACGTCGAATGTTTCATTGAGCGCGTCGGCTTGCACTGTCGGTGGATTCTTGAGCGTCACGTCGCCATGCGGGCTCTTGATGACGAGGCCGGCTTCGGCAAGTTCGCTGGCGCGCCTGGGGCGGACCAGGAAGGTGATGTCGTTCCCGGCCTGCAACAGCCTGCCGCCGAAATAGCCGCCGATGGCGCCGGCGCCGACCACGAGAATACGCATTTCAAATGTCCATGTTGGAATGGGAAGCCTGACGCCGAACACTATCCGTCATTGCGCGCCCTGCAAAATCAGCTTCGCTGATTTTGCTTCGGCGAAGCCATCCAGTGGTTCGGGAAAGCAAGGCTGGATTGCTTCGTCGCAAGGGCTCCTCGCAATGACTGCGGAGGGATTCACGCTAGGTCACCACTTCTCCCCGAACGGCCGGATTTCCATCTCGAAGGTCCAGGCGCTGCGCGGCTGGTTGTAAAGCTGCCAGTAGGATTCCGCCACGGAGGCTGGCGGCATCAGCAGATCGGGATTGGCGAGCGCGTCCGGGCCGAGCGATTCCAGCCGACGCTGACGCACCCATTCGGTATCGACGCCGGAATCGATGATCAGATGCGCCACATGGATGTTGCTGGGGCCGAGTTCGCGCGCCATCGCCTGCGCCACCGCACGCAGGCCGAATTTGGCGGAGGCAAAAGCGGCAAAGCCGGAGCCGCCGCGCAGACTCGCCGTGGCGCCGGTGAAAAAGATGTTGCCCTGTCCCCGCGGCAGCATCAGCCGCGCCGCCTCGCGGCCGGCCAGAAAGCCGGAATAGCAGGCCATCTCCCAGACTTTGCGAAACACCCG
>SDZE01000086.1 GCA_004173095.1 Bradyrhizobiaceae bacterium | reverse complement strand
ATGGTCGTCGGCCTCGTCGTCGGCGTGGTGATCTCGCTGGTTCAGGCCCTGACCCAGGTGCAGGAACAATCGCTGGTGTTCGTTCCGAAAATCCTGGCGGTGTTTGCGACCATGATGCTGACACTGCCATTCATGGGCGCCACGCTGTCGAGCTACATGTTGCGGATATCGTCGCGAATCATCGGGGGGTGATACACACTCGCCATGCGCATCGACATTTCGCTCCTGCCAACGCTTGCTGCCGCCTTCATGCTGGTGTTTGCCCGGGTCGGTGCGATGGTGATGCTGTTGCCCGGATTCGGCGAGAGCAACATCCCGATGCGCGTCAAACTGTCGATCGCGCTGGCGCTGACCCTGATCCTGCTGCCGGCCCATCGCGCCGCCTACAATGTCGATATGACCTCGATCACGCCGATGCTGGTCTTGATGCTGCGCGAGATCGTGATCGGCATCGTGCTCGGCGCCACCGCGCGCGTCACGATCTCGGCCTTGCAGGTGGCGGGCTCGGTGATCGCCCAGCAACTCGGTCTCGGCTTCGTCACCTCGGTGGATCCGACGCAGGGCCAGCAGGGCGTGCTGATCGGCAATTTTCTCAATCTGCTCGGCATGACGCTGATTTTTGCGACGGATACGCATCATCTCGTCATCGCCGCTCTCAACGACAGCTACCGCATCTTCTCGCCGGGCGAGATCCTGCCGACGGGCGATGTCGCAGCACTCGCCACCAGTGCCTTCACGACGGCCTTCAAGATCGGCGTGCAGCTGGCCGCGCCGTTTCTGGTGTTCGGCCTCGTCTTCAATATGGGGCTCGGCGTTCTGGCGCGCCTGATGCCCCAGATGCAGGTCTATTTCGTCGGCGTGCCGCTCTCGATCATGATCGGCTTTCTCATTTTCGCTCTGGTGCTGTCGGCCATGATGGGCACCTATCTCGACTACTTCGCTGGTGTGATGCACCAGATGATTCCCCGGACATAGGAGGCGCCTGTGGCCGAGGATAGTGAGAACGAGAAAACACACGACCCCACGCAAAAAAAGCTCGACGACGCGCACCAACGCGGCGACGTGGCGAAGAGCCAGGAGGTCAATACCTGGTTCCTGCTGGCCGGCGGCACGCTGGTGCTGTCGTCGTTTCATGCATCGATCGGCAGCGGCCTGATCACGCCGCTGAAAAACCTGCTGCAGAATTCGTGGATGATCCGCACCGACGGGGCAAGCCTCGTCCAGTTGGCGAAGGATCTCTGCTTTTCGCTGCTGTCCACATTGGCGATGCCGTTCCTGTTCATCATCATCGCGGTTTTGGCCGGCAACCTGATGCAGCATCGTCTGGTGTTCTCGACGCAAGGTCTGACGCCGAAATTCAGCAAGCTGTCGCCGATGGAGGGCGCCAAGCGGCTGTTCGGCAAGCAGGCCGTCGCCAACTTCCTCAAGGGCCTGTTCAAGCTGATCGTGATCGGCACGGTGATGGGTGTGGTGCTGTGGCCGGAGCGTTTTCGTCTCGATGCCATGGTGCGCATCGACCCCGCCGCCATTCTCGGCATTTGCCTGACCTTGACGCTGAAGCTGCTCGGCGCGGTTCTCGCCATGCTCGCTTTCGTCGCCGTCGCGGACTTCTTCTTTCAGTACCGGACCTGGTTCGAAAAGCTGAAGATGTCGCTCGAGGAGGTCAAGGAGGAGTTCAAGCAGTCCGAAGGCGATCCGCACATCAAGGGCAAGATCAGGCAACTGCGTCAGCAGAGCATGAAGAAGCGCATGATGTCCGCGGTCCCCAAGGCGTCCGTGATCATCACCAACCCGACCCACTATTCGGTGGCGCTGAGATATGAGCGTGGCATGACGGCGCCGATCTGCGTTGCCAAGGGCATGGATGCGATCGCGTTGAAGATCCGGGAGGTGGCCGGCAAGCACGACATTCCGATCGTGGAAAACGTGCCGCTGGCGCGCGCGCTTTACGCCACTGTGGAGATCGACCAGGAGATCCCGAACGAGCATTACCAGGCGGTGGCCGAGGTGATCGGCTACGTCATGGGCCTCAAGCGGAGTTGGTCGGGGCGCCCGGCATGAACCG
>SDZE01000117.1 GCA_004173095.1 Bradyrhizobiaceae bacterium | reverse complement strand
TTGAGCGCATCGATGTCGAGCAGCACGTCCCAGTCGGGTTTGTCGGTCTTGTAGCTGTCCAGCGTCGTGCGCCGCCACAGCCCGCGCGGATGCTGCGCGTCCTTCCAGAAATTATACAGATGATCGCCGGACTTGCTGACGAACGGAATCCGATCGTCGGCATCAAGGATTTTGAGCACGGCATCGAAGTCGCGCTGGTAGCTTTCATCGACGAGGAATCCGTCGGTGCGCGCATTCTGAGCATCGACCCAGCCCACTGCCTTGTCGCCTTCGATGTCCTCGAGCCAGAGATAGGGATCATCACGGCCGTCAGTGAGATTGTGCGCAGTCATAAGATCATCCGTCCGTTCCGGTGAGACGCTCAACTATCAGCCGTCATTGCGAGGAGCAAAGCGACGCGGCAATCCAGAAGCGGCATGCGCAGAAAGGCTGGATTGCTTCGTCGCAATGGCTCCGCCCGGACTTCGATCTTGACGTCAAGGGACGGCGAAAATCAGGCCGCCAGTTCCTTGGTCAGGTTTTCCGCGACCTTGTCGAGGAAGCCCGTGGTCGACAGCCAGCGCTGGTCGGCGCCGACCAGGAGCGCGAGATCTTTGGTCATGTAGCCGGCCTCGACGGTGTCGACGCAGACCTTCTCCAGCGTCTTGGCGAACTTCGCCAGTTCGGCATTGTTGTCGAGCTTGGCGCGATGCGACAGGCCCTGGGTCCAGGCGAAGATCGACGCGATCGAGTTGGTCGAGGTCTCCTTGCCCTTCTGATGCTCGCGATAGTGACGCGTCACGGTGCCGTGGGCGGCTTCGGCTTCCACCACCTGGCCGTCCGGCGTCAGCAGCACCGAGGTCATCAGGCCGAGCGAGCCGTAGCCCTGCGCCACGGTGTCGGACTGCACGTCGCCGTCGTAGTTCTTACAGGCCCAGACGTAACCGCCCGACCACTTCATCGCCGCGGCGACCATGTCGTCGATCAGGCGATGCTCGTAAGTGAGGCCGGCGGCGTCGAACTTGGTCTTGAATTCGGCGTCGTAGATCTCCTGGAAGATATCCTTGAAGCGACCGTCATAGACCTTGAGGATGGTGTTCTTGGTCGACAGATAGACCGGGACCTTGCGGGACAGGCCGTAATTCATCGAGGCGCGGGCGAAGTCGCGGATCGAGTCGTCGAGATTGTACATCGCCAGCGCGACGCCGGCGCCCGGCGACTGGAACACTTCGCGCTCGATCACGGCGCCGTCTTCACCGACGAACTTCATCGTCAGCGTGCCCTTGCCGGGGAACTTGAAGTCGGTCGCGCGATACTGGTCGCCGAAGGCGTGGCGGCCGATGATGATCGGCTTGGTCCAGCCGGGAACCAGACGCGGCACGTTCGAGCAGATGATCGGTTCGCGGAAAATGACGCCGCCGAGAATGTTGCGGATGGTGCCGTTCGGCGACTTCCACATCTGCTTGAGGTTGAATTCCTTCACGCGCGCTTCATCGGGGGTGATGGTGGCGCACTTCACGCCGACGCCGTATTTCTTGATGGCATGCGCGGCGTCGATGGTGACCTGATCGTCGGTCTTGTCGCGGTATTCCATCCCGAGGTCGAAATACATCAGATTGACGTCAAGGAACGGGTTGATCAGCTTGTCCTTGATGTACTGCCAGATGATCCGGGTCATCTCGTCGCCGTCGAGTTCGACGACGGGGTTGGCTACCTTGATTTTTGCCATGGGGAATCGGGCCTTTAGCGCGTTGCGGGAGGGGGTTCGTACCGGGGCTATAGCACCGTGGACGGCCCGGCGAAAGCCGAGCCGTTATGCAGTTTCCGCCTGATTTCTGCCCTAGAACGCGGCCTGCGTCGCGGTGCCTGCGACGATATACCAGGTCACCCACAGGCTGCAGATCAGCGCACCCGGCAGGCTCGAGCCGGTCCGCCGCCAGGTGAAGGTGGCAATGACCGCCACGATCGCCATCACGGGCACGAACTGGATCGCCACGATGGTGTTCAGCGGCACCGAGGTGATCAGCGTGGGGGCGGGGTCGATCAGCTGGCCGTTGAGGAACAGCGCGCCGTACTGGATCGCCAACAAAATCACGAAGCCGGCCGACAGCGCCGCGATATTGGTCAGATACACCGCCGGCCGCGACGCCGACAGGGTGGAGAAATTGCGGTGCATGACATGCAGCGCGATGACGAAGAACAGCGTGATCGCCGGCAGATAGATCAGCACCATCTGGGCCTGCTTGGCGCTGAGCAGCTTCAGCGCCACGATCCAGAATCGGAAATCGACGGTGAACAGCCGGTCGGCCAGCCACAGCGCGAGGTAACCGCAGGCCACCGTGGCGAGCGCGATCCCGATCGACAGCGCGACGATGCCGCGGCGCGAGGCGCGCTTCGGCGCGAAGGGCATCAGCGCCAGCGCGATGACCGCATTGATCAGCGCCCAGATCGCGATCTGGTTGGTGATGGTCTGCGGCAGGAAGCTCGACGGCTTGGCGAACGCGCCGGCCAGCGCGAAGGCCGGGTAATAGGTCAGCGCCGGGATCAGCACCGACAGCAGGAGCGCGCCGAGCCAGCGGCCGCGCTCCACCGGCGTCACCGCGGCCACGTCGCCGCCGACAGCCTCCGGCAGGATCAGCCGGGCAAACATCCGCGCTTCCAAGAGCCCGTCGAAGATGCCGAGCAGGAAGGCGACGAACCCCAGCAGCGCAATCCCCGTTCCGATCTCCTTGCGAAACCAGATCTGGTCGGACGCGGGCTTGGGCGTGCCGCCGGTCAGGGTCTTGCCGAACCAGTCCAGCGCATAGCCGATCGCCTCATGCGAGATGTGCTCGGCCGGATGGGTGATGGCCGGGGTGTACAGCACCCGCGCATTGCCCTGGGCGATGTCGCCATAGACACGGCCCGGCTCGACCGCCGCGGAGGTCCCGAACAGCGCCCACAATTTCGGACTCGACACCGTGTCGCGCGCCTTCGGCATGCCCCACATCAGCGTCGAGAATTCCTCGTATTTGGCGAACACCAGTGCCAGGTTGCGCGGCCAGGACGGCGTGCCGTCGGCGGCGAACGGCTTGCCGGTGGACGAACCCTCCAGCACCATGGCCTTGTAATCGTTCGGCATGGCGGTGGCGGCGGCCAGCACGGTCCAGCCGCCCATGGAGTGGCCCTCGAGGCCGATATTGGCTTTGTCCACATTCGGCAGGCTGCGCAGCTTGGCGAGGCCGTCGGGGCCGCCGAAACCGTTGGCAAAGGCGGGGCCGTCGCTATAGCCGTGGCCGCTCTGGTCCAGCGCCAGCACCACATAGCCGCGGCGGGCGAATTCGATGGCAAAACCGTCCTGGGTCTCGCGCGAATTGATGTAGCCATGGACGGCCAGGATGCCCGGCGCCGGGGTCTGCGCGGTGGCATTGGGCGGTGTGTAGAGGAGGGCGCTCAAGGTCTGGCCTTTGGCGCCCTGGAAGCGGATGTCCTCGACGGTGATGCCGCCGGTGGTCTGGGTGAGATGCGCCAGCAGGCTGCCGGCGATCATCGCCGCCGCGCCCACAATCGCCAGTGTCCATCTTGCGCGCATGCCATTCCTCCCATAATCCCGCGCAGCCAGATCGGCGGCGGGTCGCCCGTGGTTTTCGGTTTCAAACGGTTTCGTTTTCAAGTTCCTGTCAGCCGTAACCGAAACTTCGACGAAAGCAAACGGGCGCCGCCCGGCCGGCAACAGGATTCGGCCGGGTTCTTCAAAGCCGCGCCCAAGCTGTTCTGGTGGTTCGGAAAAACGGCCGGTCTCGATCTCGGCCCGGTCACTCTCCTGGGGGCTTGAATCAGAACCTTCACAGGGTGATTCAACGTCTTCAGGTCTTGATTCAGAAAGCGAAGCCCATGTCCGGTTCAGGCACCGACCACACCAAGCCCCATGCCGACCTGGTCGGCCCCGTGGTCATCCTCGTGGAGCCGCAGCTCGGCGAGAATATTGGTACCGCGGCGCGCGCCATGGGCAATTTCGGGCTGACCCGGCTGCGCCTGGTGAAGCCGCGCGACGGCTGGCCCAATGTCCACGCCCAGCGCGCCGCCTCCGGTGCCGATCATGTGCTGAACGCCGTCGAACTGTTCGACACCGTGGAGGCGGCGGTGGCCGATTGCACGCTGCTCTATGCCACCACCGCCCGTGCCCATGACCAGGCCAAGCCGGTGTTGGCGCCCGAAGCCGCTGCCGCCGAGACCATCGCGCATATCAAAACCGGCGCCACCGCCGGCATCCTGTTCGGCCGCGAGCGCTATGGCCTGCAGAACGAGGAGGTGGCGCTGGCCAACCGGATCATGACCTTTCCGGTCAATCCCGCCTTCTCGTCGCTGAACCTCGCCCAGGCCGTCCTTCTCTGCGGCTATGAATGGTTCAAGCAGGCGACCGGGAACGCGCTGCCTTACGCCATGCCGGAGCGTTCCGAGCGCGCGTCGCAGCACCAGATGGGGGCGTTCTTCGACAATCTGGTCGCCGAACTCGACAAGGTGGAATTCCTGCGCCCGCCGGAAAAGCGCGACACCATGCTGGTCAACCTGCGCAACATCTTCACCCGGATGGAGCCGACCAAGCAGGACATGCACACGCTGCACGGCGTGGTGATGGCGATCGCCGAAGGCCGCAAGGGCCCGGCCAAAGGCGGCGTTCTCGACGGCGAGCAGGCGACGCGGCTGCGCGCGCTGTTGGCCGAACACGGCAAGGGCCAGCAGCCGCACGAGAGCGGCACCGTGCGCGGCCTCGCCCGCATGCTCCGCCGCAACCCCACCGATGCCGAGCGGCTGCTATGGGATGCGCTGCGCGCCGACCGCCGCTTCGCAGGCCAATTCAAGCGCCAGACCCCGGTGGGCCGCCACATCCCGGATTTCGTGTCGTTCCCCGAACGCATCGCGCTCGAGCTGGTCAATCCCGGCGAGACCGAAGTCATCGTGCAGGACCGCGCCGCGCGCCAGACCTGGCTGCAGGAGCGCGGCTACCGCGTGCTGGCGGTGCGCGCCGAAGACGTCACGCGCGACATCGCGCCCGAACTCGACAAGCTCGAAGCGCTGCTGGCGAGCGGCATGCCCGGGCAGTAACGTTCCCTGTCCCGGGCGCGCCGCAGCGTGCAACGCTGCTGCGCAGAACCGGGACCTTCCCAAGCGCTGGCGTTCGAGACGGTCCCGGCTCTGCGAAGCGGCAGCGAATGCCGCATCGCGTCCGGGACAAAGTGGAGATCGAGGCAACCGGCAATCGGATGGCGCGGCGCGCGATCCGCGCTCTGACCTGGATAGCTGTCATGGCGAGGAGCGCAGCGACGAAGCAATCCAGTCCTTGCTTTTGGCTGTCTGGATTGCTTCGCTCAGCGACCATCGCCACAGGCGAATGTCGCGGGCTCGCCATTACGGCTAACTAACAAAAACCGGGAGGCTCCTCATGCCGATCTCCACCGCCGACAAGCGCGCCGCTTTCCGCAAGCTCCACGCCGCCGGCTGCTTCGTGCTCCCCAATCCCTGGGATGTCGGCTCGGCGCGCTATCTCGCGCATCTCGGCTTCAAGGCGCTGGCCTCGACCTCGGCCGGCTATGCCTGGTCCACCGGCCGTCCCGACACCAAGGTCACGGCCGACGACGTCATTGAACATCTGGCGCAACTCGCCGCCGCCACCGACCTGCCAGTGAACGCCGATTTCGAGAACGGCTTTGCCGACGACCCCGAAGGCGTCGCCGCGAATGTCGCCCGCGCCGTCAAAACGGGCATCGCCGGCCTGTCGATCGAGAATTCAACCGGACGCGCCGACGCGCCGCTCTATGACGACGCGCGCGCGGTGGCGCGCATCACCGCGGCCCGCGCCGCCATCGACAGCGTCGATCCCGCCGTGATGCTGGTGGCGCGCTGCGAAGGCTTCCTGCATGGCGAGCGCGACCTGAAGAGAACCACCGAGCGCCTCGTTGCTTTCGCGGAGGCCGGCGCCGATTGCCTCTATGCGCCGGGCGTGTCCACCGACGAGGAGATCAGCACGCTGGTGAAGGCGCTTGGTAGCAAGCCGCTCAATGTGCTCACGGTGCAGCCGACCATGACAGTGCAGCATCTCGCAAGTCTCGGCGTCCGCCGCATCAGCGTCGGCGGTGCGCTGGCGCGCGTGGCATGGGCGGGGGTCATGGCGGCCGCGCAGGAGATCGCGGGGCAGGGGACGTTTACGGCCTTCGCGCATGGGGCGAAGGGTGGGGAGTTGAACAAGCTGTTTGGTTAGGATGTAGCCCGCATGAGCGAAGCGATATGCGGGAAAGTCAGGCCAATCGATGTTGGCCCCGCATGTCGTTCCGCTCATGCGGGCTACGATGCCGATCTCGATACTACTTTGTACGACCGGCCGTAGGGCGGATGAGCGCCAGTGTAATCCGCCGCGGAGTTTCCACGAGGAAATCGGCCGGTGGACTAGACTTGCTGCTCATCGGCTCGTTTCGGGGCGTCAGTTGTCAAGGATTCCTTGACCGCTGCCCGAGATCGGACTTGTAACTAACGCTTACAGGTTCGAGCTCCATGCGCCGCGCGTCAGTTCGGACGAGGAGATCACCACGCTGGTGAAGGCGATCGGCGGCAAGCCGCTCAATGTGCAGCCGACCATGCCCATGGTTTCCAGCCGCGCCATCTTCACCACCTGCATGGCCTGCAGTAGCCGGTCGAGATCGACCGTGGGGCTGTTCCACAGTTCGGTGACGCAGCGCTCGGCCAGCGCCTGCAGTTTGTCGCGCAGCACGCGGAGCTTCAGGCGGCGGCCGGCGCGGGCGCCGGGCACCTTTTCGCTCGCGATGGGCGCCAATGGGTGACGCTGCCAGCCGCCGTCGCGGGCCCAGCGCATCACGCTGTGCTTGCTGACGCCGGTTCGCGCCGCGATCTGCTGGTGGCTCAGCGTGGTCTGTTCGATGAAGCGGCGCACGGCGGCTACCGTCGCATTGGTGTGCAGCCGCTTGCAGCCTGCCGGCGGCCAGGCACCGGCGGTGGTCCGCTGTCCACATCCTCCGTCACCCGCAGGCGCAGCACAGGCTCATCGGAGGCGTCCCTGACGCCGGGCCTGTTGTTGAAGAGAGGGTTGAGCGGATGTGCCATCAAGAGATTATATGCCTAATCGCGGAGGTTGCAAGCCGCGTCGGTTAGCGCTGCATCGCAGCACCGAATTGCCGCAACGCGCGCGGATGAATCCGCACCATCGGCGTCTCCGGCGCGCCGGGCGGCGAGAAGGACGAAGTGTGCGCGGTGGCCGGTATCGACAAGGTGGAGGCGGCATTAAAGTAACACAGGCTTGCGGCCCGGATCGCGCGCGCCATCCGGGCCGCGGCCAGTGTCACTCCACCGAAACCGCCTGCAATTCCACCCAGTCCTGGCCATCGAACTTCTGCACCACCAGCCGCTTGAACGGCACGTAGTTGTCCGGGCTGGTATTGTAGGTGGTGCCGGGCAGCAGCGAGGGGGCCGCGAGATTGGTGAGATGCGTGGCATGATACAGAAGGTTGTCGCGCGTGAGATCGTCGCCGCAGGCCTCGATGATCTTGCCCATCACAAAGGCGAAGGAATAGACGGCGAAGCCGATCTCGTTTTTCGGGTCTTCATTGGGCAGATACTTCTTCATGAAGGCCTGATAGGCGAGCACGTCGGGATCATTGGCCCAGCGCGGGCTCGAGACCTGCTTGTACGGCGTCGCCGCGATGATGCCGGTCACGGCATTCAGCCCGGCCGCTTCCAGGAACTGGCGCCCGACCGAGGGGCTGACCACCAGCTGCAGCGGTTTCCAGTCCAGCTCATAGGCTTTCTTGAAGGATTGCGACGACGCCTTGCCGAGCGAGACGTTGAAGAACACGTCGGCGCCGGATGATTTGAGCTGGGCGATCGGCGAGTCCAGCGTCGGGTCGGTCAGCTCGTAGCTGACTTCCTTGACGATCATCCTGGCGGCCTTGTCGCCGAGGCCTTTCTTGAAGCCGGCCACATAGTCGCGGCCGAAGTCGTCGTTCTGCATCAGGATTGCCACCCTGGCGTCCGGCTTGGTGGAGAGCAGATATTTGGCGAGGATCTCGCCTTCGGTGCCGTACAGATGAAATGCCGGCGTCGACCATTTGAACGTCTTCGGCTGATTCCACTTGTTGGCGCCGGTGGACACCAGCAGCTGCGGCACGCCTTTGGTGTTGAGATATTTCTGCACGGCCGATTGCGCCGCGGTGCCCGACGAGCCGAACAGCGCCAGCACGCCATCGTCTTCCACCAGCTTGCGGGTCTGCTCCACGGTTTTCGGCGGCGAGAACGCGTCGTCGAGCGAGATCAGGTTGATCTTGCGGCCGTTGATGCCGCCTTTCTCCTCGTTCAGCATGCGGAAATAAGCGAGCTCGGTGCGGCCCTGGATGCCGTGGATCGACAGCGGCCCGCTATAGGGCATGGTCTGGCCGAGCTTGACCTCGGTGTCCGACGCGCCTTCGCTGTATTTCTTGTCGGCGGCCAAGGCGGCGTTGACGAGTGCGGCATTCATGAGCGCGCCGCTGGCGAGCAGCCAGCCGGCCGTGGCAATAGCCCACCCCGAAATCGATCGTGTCATCGTCACCTCCCAAGGTCGCGTTGCGTCAGTGTCGGTTCGATGCCGCGATGTGCGGTCTTGTCTCAGGCCTTCTGCAGCAAGTCCTCGCGCAGGCGTGTCTTGATGATCTTGCCGCTCGCCGTGCGCGGCAGCTCGTCACGGCGGATCTCGACATGCACCGGCAGCTTGAACGCCGCCACGCGCGGCCGCAGATGATCGACGATATCGGCCTGCGTCAGCGTGGTGCCGGGTTTGGCCTGCACCACCGCGGCGACCACTTCGCCAAGCACGCGGTCGGGCATGCCGACGATGGCGGCATCGATGATGTCCGGATGTGCCAGCAGCGCGTCCTCGATCTCGACGCAATAGATGTTCTCGCCGCCGCGGATCAGCATGTCCTTGGCGCGGTCGAGCAACGTGACGAAGCCGTCATCATCCATGCGCACGATATCGCCGGTGCGATACCATCCGTCGCGAAACGCCTGCGCGGTGCCGGTGGGATTGTTCCAGTAGCCCTTGACGACATTGGCGCCGTAGATCTCCAGCTCGCCGATGCCGCCGACGGGAAGCACCTCGCCGTCGGGGCCGATCACCCGCAGGTCGCAGGCGGGCACTGCAGGGCCGACGGAGTCCGGTCGCGCGAGATAGTCCTCGGCGCTGTTGGAGGTGGAGACCGACGAGGTTTCCGTCGCGCCATAGCCCTGGCCGGCGAACCGGCCGGGAAACAGCGCGGCGATTTTTCGCGCCAGCTCCGGCGCGGCGGCGGCGCCGCCATAGGACAGGCCTTCCAGGCTCGACAGATCGCGGGTGGCGAAGTCTGGCGACTCGATCAGTTGCCATGTCATCGACGGCACGGCCGACATGGCGTTGACGCGCTCGCGCTCGATCAATGCGAGCGCGGTTGCGGCGTCCCATTTGTACATCAGCACGATCTTGGAGCCGTTGGCGAGCGCGGGGATCATCGCCGAATGACAGCCGGTGACATGAAAGAACGGCACCGGCAGCAGGATCGATTTCTGCGTGGCGGATGGCGCCGGAAGGCCGTCGCCGCGCCGGACGGCGGCGCGCGCGCCGGTGTAGGTGATGTTGACGAGATTGCAGGCGATGTTGCGATGGGTGCCGAGCGCGCCCTTGGGCCGGCCGGTGGTGCCGGAGGTGTAAAGGATCGTCGCGTCGTCGTCGCAATGGCGAAGCGCGCGCCGGAGTCATGGAGGCCATAGGCGAGATCATCACCGGTGCCCCAGGCATTGAGCGGGACGGCGACCGCGCCGATCGCCGTTGCGGCCCAGAAGGCGATCGGCCATTCCGGAAAGTTGCGCATCGCGATGGCGACGCGGTCGCCCTTGCCGATTCCGAACTCATCTGCCAGCCGCCAGGCCAGCGCCGCAGTAGCGCGATAATGCGCGCGAAAGGTGAGGCGTTCGTCCTGATAGACGATGAAGATGCGATCATCCCATGCACGGCTGGCCTCGAACAGCGCGCGCAGATCGCGCACGGCATTCTTGTAGACGCGCACCGGACGACCGCGGACCTCGATGGTCTCCATCTCGAACGGCGCGCCGGGCGCCGTGAGAAGACGGTGGCATTCGGCAAGGGAGCGGGCAGGCCAGGCGCGGGGCTGATCGGTCATCGGGCGACCACGGCATCCGTTGCGTGACACGCGGGCGACACAGATGTCACCGCAGCGGCAGCGATTGCTTGCGCCATTATTTTCTCCCGAACACGACGGGTCTGATCGCCCGTCTTGAACGCAAAGTATGTCGAGCACCCGCAGCACGGTCAAACCGTATTCGCCGGCACGCACGCGATGCAGCCATGCAAGGCGGCGCGCTGCGATCAACTCCGCAGGCGCGGCGCTACGATGCCGAGCGCCTTGATCCGCGACGCCAATGTGGTCGGCTTCATGTCGAGCAGGTCGGCGGCGCCGCCGGCGCCGAAGACTTTGCCGGCGCTCGCTTGCAATGCAGCAAGGATATTGCTGCGCTCGTGATCGCGCAGTTCGCTCGATGTCATGTAAGCGAGCCTGGCATCCGCTTTCGTTTTGTTGGGGCCGCTCAGTTGCGGCCCCGGCGCGTCCGGCAGATCGATGCGCAGGCGGCCGTTCTGCGCCAGGATCACCGCGCGCTCGATGACGTTCTGCAGCTCGCGCACATTGCCGGGCCAATCGTAGCGCGACAGTTTGCGCGCATCGCCTTCGGACAGGCGCAGGTCCGATTGCAGCCGCTCGCTGAGCAGGAAGTGCTGGGCAAGCAGGGGAATGTCCTCGCGGCGCTCGCGCAGCGGCACCGACTCCACCGGAAACACGTTGAGCCGGAAATACAGGTCCTCGCGGAATCTGCCGCGCGCGACTTCCTGCTTGAGGTTCTTGTTGGTGGCGGCAATGACGCGGACATCGACGGCGCGGGTGCGTTCCTCGCCGACGCGCTCGAAATGGCCCTCCTGCAAGACGCGCAGCAGCTTGCCCTGGAGTTCGAGCGGGATCTCGCCGACCTCGTCGAGGAACAGCGTGCCGCCATCGGCGAGCTCAAACCGGCCGATGCGGTCGCGCACCGCGCCGGTGAAGGCGCCGCGCACATGGCCGAAGAATTCGCTCTCGAACAGTTCGCGCGGGATCGCGGCGCAATTGACGCGGATCAGCGGGCGATCGCGGCGCGCGGACGCCTCATGGATGGCGCGTGCGATCAGCTCCTTGCCGGTGCCCGACTCGCCGGTGATCAACACGGCCGCGGTGGTCGGCGCCACCAGCTTGACCTGGCGCAGCGTCTGCTGGATCGCCGCCGACTGCCCGATGATGCCGCGCGGATTGGTCTCGATGCGGATTTCCTCTTGCAGATAGGCGTTTTCGAGCTCAAGCCGTTCGCGCAGCCGGTCCACTTCGGTGAGGGCGGCATGCAGTTTTTCGTCGGCCTCGCGGCGCTGGCTGACGTCGCGAAACACGATCACCGCGCCGACCACCATGGCGCGGTCGCGGATCGGGGTGGAGGTGTATTCGACCCACACCGGCGTGCCGTCCTTGCGCCAGAACACCTCGTTGTCGATCTTGTGGACGGCGCCGTCGCGGAACGCCGCATAGATCGGGCAGTCATGGCCGGGATAGTGGCTGCCGTCGGGATGGCTGTGATGCATGACGGCGTGGATCTCGCGGCCCACCAGCTCCTCCGCCGTCCAGCCCAGCATGCGCTCGGCGGCGGGATTGACGAAGGTCGCCTTGCCCTCCGCATTGACCCCATAAATCCCTTCCCCGGCAGCGCGCAGGATCAGCTGGTTTTCCCGCTCGATATCCTGAAACACCCGTTCGACGCGCTGCCATGCGGCGATGCCGCCATGCATGTAGTCTTCGGCATCGGCATCGACATGGCGGCGGCGGCGCTGTTCGAGATCGCTCAAGGTGAGCGCGATCAATGTGCGCTCGCCGACGGCGAGCAGCGCGCCGGCATATTCAAGCTGCAGCGTCTGGCCCGCGGCATGGCGCGGCGTCAGCGTGCGGGTCCAGTAGCTGCCTTTAGCAAGCACGGCCTGGGTGAACACGATGAGGGCAGGCAGCTGCCCCGCATGCAGCGCGCTGATCTTGATCTCGCGTAGGGTCATGCGGTCGTAGCCGAGCAGGGCGCAGGCCTTGAGATTGCCGTCGATGATCTGGTCGCTGTGCGGATCGAGCAGCAGCGTGGGCTCGATGGC
>SDZE01000456.1 GCA_004173095.1 Bradyrhizobiaceae bacterium | reverse complement strand
ATCGGCCGCCGGACGCCGTCAGCTCGATCCCGCTGATGAGCGAGGCGACGACCGTCCCCGGTAATGACGGCCTGACGCAGAACGACCGCGCACGCCGGCGCGCACTAGTCTTCGATCCCTATCACCGCCGGATCGACGCTGTCATCGATGCGCGATTCAAAGCCGGCCGGCCGACGATGCTGGTGTCGCTGCATAGTTTTACCCCGGTCTATGCAGGTATCCAGCGCCCCTGGCATATCGGCACGCTCTATCAGCACGACCGCAAGCTGCCGCCCGAATTGCTCCGGCATCTGCGCGCCGAGGGTGATCTGGTGGTCGGCGACAACGAGCCCTATGCGGTGTCGGATGCCACCGACTACACCATCCCCGTGCATGGCGAGCAGCGCGGGCTGATCAATACCGGAATCGAAATCCGCCAGGACCTGATCGCGGACGACAGCGGCCAGGCGCAGTGGGCCGAGCGCCTGGTGCGGATTTTTTCAGAGATCGAAGCGACGCTGGTCACGCCGCGGTCGTCGCATGTGTGAGACAGCGTAGTCTCAACCCATCATCCGCAATTCGCGGCGCAGCACCTTGCCTGTCGCTGTCATCGGCAGTGAGTCCACAAACGCCACATGGCGCGGATATTCGTGCGCGGCAAGTTGCGACTTGACGTAGTCCTGCAGCTCGCGCGCCAGCGCATCGCTGGGCGCAAAGCCCGGCCGCAGCACGATCCACGCCTTCACCGCTTCGGTGCGGATCGGATCGGGAATGCCCACCACCGCCGACATGGCGACGGCGGGATGCTTGAGCAGTGTGTGCTCGATCTCCGACGGGCCGATGCGATAGCCGGCCGAGGTGATCACGTCATCCTCGCGCGCGACATACCAGAAATAGCCATCGTCATCCTGAATGCCGAGGTCGCCGGTGAGCAGGAATTCGCCGGCATATTTCCTCAAAGTGCCGTCCGTGTTCTGCCAGTAACCCAGCATGGTGCAGGGATTAGGCTGGCGCACCCCGATGATGCCGCGCTCACCACGCGGCAGCTCCTCGCCCTGCTCACTGACGATGCGCACATCGAAGCCCGGCGTCGGCCGCCCCATGGAGCCCGGCTTGATGGGAAACAGTTTTGCATTGTTGCCGACGACGAGATTGCACTCGGTCTGCCCATAGATCTCATGCGCGTCGATGCCGAATGTCTGGCGGACCCAAGCGAGCAGTTCGGCGCCGAGCGACTCGCCGCCGGTGAGAATGCTGCGCAGCCTGACGCCGGGATGCGCGACATTGGCCTGCCGCATCAGTTTCAAAGCCGTCGGCGGCAGAAATACGTTGCGTACGCCGTAATCCGCCATCAACGCCATCGCCGCAGCCGGCTCGAATTTCTTCGCGCGATAGCCGACGATGGGAACGCCGTGATACCAGGCGGGAAACAGCGCATCGAACAATCCGCCGATCCAGGCCCAGTCGGCCGGCGTCCAGTAGACGTCGCCGGGCTTCGGGAAGAAGTCGTGCACCATCTCGACATTGGGCAGGTGGCCGAGCAGCACGCGATGGGCATGCAGCGCACCTTTGGGATTTCCCGTGGTGCCGGACGTGTAGATGATGATGGCGGGATCATCGCAGGATGTATCGACGGTCACGAAATCGTCGGATGCCTCAGCGATCGCGGCCCAGAACGACCTGGTGCCTTCCGGCGCAGTATCGGCGATGACATAGATCGCTTCGAGGGCGGGGAGCCTGTCGCGGATTTTGGCGAGCTTCGCCCAGCCGCCGGGATCGGTGACGATGGCGCGGGCGCCGGAATTGTTCAGGCGGAATTCGAGGGCGTCCTCGCCGAACAGCGTGAACAGCGGCACCGATACGAAGCCGGCGCGAAACGCCGCGAGATGTGCAACGGGCAGCTCAATCGACTGCGACAGGAATACCGCGACGCGATCACCGCGCTGCAGGCCGTCGGCCGTCAGCACATTGGCGAAGCGGCGCGAGGCCGATGCGATCTCGTCGAAACTGAGTTGGCGCGCACCGCTGTTCTCATCGACGAAGATCAATGCCAGGCGGCCGGAACCGTCGGCATGGCGGTCACACGCCACCGTTGCAATGTTGAAGCGCGCCGGCACGTTCCAGCGGAAGCTGCGATACAGCGTGTCGTAATCGGTGGTTTCCGTCAGCATGAGCACTCCCTGTCCTCATGATAAGGCGTGCCGCGCCTCAAGATGGGGATCCTTGTTGGATCGTTGCGTGGCAGTTTAGGCGATACCGCGCCGACGCCAAAGAGCCTTGAATTTCCAGCCCCGGCATGGTCTTCAAGCATCACCCCGGAACTGGCGCTGCCGCGATGCGCCTCCTCCCCTGGCAGAAGAGATCGATGGCCCGCAGGTTTTCCTCCGCCTACCAGTCGGAGCCGATGTCCAGTCTGGCGCTGTGGGCGCGGCGGCTGGCTGTGTTCTCGGCGATCGCCGCCGTGGTCTCGATCGTCATCGTGCGCTTCGGCTTTCTCGAAGTGAAGCCGGCATTGATGACCTTTGTCGGCGCTCTCGGCCTTGCCGGGCTGTCGATCCTGGTGGCGCTCGCCGGCTTTGCCGCGATCTGGCACAACGGTTCGCGCGGCATGAGCGCGATCCTGGTGGCGCTGCTGCTGGATGCCGTGATCCTCGCTTATCCCGGCTATCTCGCCATCCAGTATCGCAAACTGCCGAAGATCCACGACATCACCACCGATCCCATCGACCCACCGCGCTTCGAGGCACTGGCACGGCTGCGCAGCGGCGATGGCACCAATTCCGCGGTCTATGCCGGCCTGTATTCGGCGGAACAGCAGCGCATCACCTATCCGGATATCGAGCCGATCGAACTCGAAGTGCCGGTGCAGCGCGCTTACGAGGTGACGCTGGCGCTGGTCAACAAGCGCAAATGGCTGGTGATCGACGAACGCCCGCCGCAACCACCGCGCCGCATCGGCCGCATCGAGGCTGTCGCGCGCACGCCGATCATGGGCTTTCGCGAGGACGTCTCGATCCGCTTCGTGCCGGACGGCGAAGGATCGCGCGTCGATATCCGCTCGTCGTCGCGCTATTTCGAAGGCGACTTCGGCAGCAACGCGGCGCGCGTGAGCAAGCTGATCGAGGACATCAACACAGCCGTGGACAATGCGCCGAAGCCGAAAACCACACCCGCAGCCAAGGCGGCGGTGAAGGGGAAGAAGTAGCGGGTGCGCGGAATACCGCTGGCCAAACCACTAAAGCAATCCTGGATTGCATTATGGGCAAGACGGCGCGAAACGAGCGACGGAAGTTGAAAGCCAGCTGGTATAATTCGCTATCATCAGCCTGCGTCACAGTTGGCATGCTCAGCCCGGCTGCTGCCTACCTGATCGGCGCCCTGAAAACGCCTATGGACGCCTCATTCGTCGCGCTTCTCTGTGTGATCTTCACCAGTGGGAGTGCTATTCTCCATTTCATTGGGCAGGATCAACTCAAGGAGTTGGAAGATTGACTTTCGCCCCCTTTCTCACCTTGCTCGCTCCAATATTTGGCATCGCCGTTGTGCTGATCGTCGGCCACTTTGCGACGCGTGATCTTCGCGCCGAAACCGCCCGCGCTCGCGAGGCTGAGCGCAAAGCGCGCGAACCCGCGCCTCACGCCATCCGGTAATTTCCGCCGATCACCGGATCCCCATCGGTTGCCACCACGCCGCGCGCGACCAGATCTTCCAGATGCGCCAGCACCGAATAGCCGGCAGCACCCGACAGCCGCGGGTCGAGCCCGATATAGACCGCGCGCACGATGGTCGGGATATCCGCCTCCCCCTTACCGAGCCGATGCACGATCGACGCCTCGCGCGCCTTGCGATGGCGGATCAGGAAGCGGACGAAGCGCTGGGCATCCGGGATGTCCGGGCCGTGGCCGGAAAAATACAGATCCTCGGGCCGCGCCGCGAGTTTCTCCAGCGAGGCCATGTAGTCGATCATCGACCCATCGGGCGGTGCGACGATCGATGTCGACCAACCCATGACGTGGTCAGCGATGAACATGAAGTTCTTCTCACGCCAGGAAAACGCCATGTGATTGGCGGTGTGGCCCGGCGTCGCCACGCCTTCGAGCGCCCAGCCGTCGCCCTCGATGACATCGCCGTCGCGCACAAGTACATCGGGCTTGAAGTCGCGGTCGGCGCCGGATTCCGGCGAATGCTTCTCGCTCTCGAAACGCGGACGCGAGGCGCGGTGCGGGCCTTCGGCATAGACCGTCGCACCGGTCGCGGCCTTGATGCGGCCGGTGTTCGGCGAGTGGTCGCTATGGGTGTGGGTGACGATGATATGCGTCACCGTCTCGCCCTTCACAGCGTCGAGCAATGCCTGCGCATGGGCTTCGTTGTCGGGACCGGGATCGATGATGGCCACATTGCCGGTGCCGACGATATAGCTGTTGGTGCCGGTGAAGGTGAACGGCGACGGGTTGTTGCAGAGAACGCGGCGAACGCCGGGGCGCACATGATCGACGACGCCCGGCTTCAGCTGATAATCGCGGTTGAACGGAATGTCGTCATTGGCGCTCATGGTCGGTCCTTCCCGGCTTATCGTTATGTGATGACTAGCAAGGTGGAGCTGGAATGCAACGGCCGCGGATCGCGCCTGATATGCGTGGCGCGTTCGTGTCCCTCCCCCAAGCGGCGCAGCCGCGCCGTGGGGAGGGTGGCACGAGGCGAGCGTTCAGCGAGCATCGTGACGGGTGGGGTGCCCCATACGCCGAAGTCACGTGGGGCACCCCACCCGGCGCTACGCGCCACCCTCCCCACAAGGGGGAGGGATTCCACTGGGATTGGCGCAAACCTACGAAAACCAACAAACCAAAATGCCCGGCGAAAGCCGGGCATTTCGTCGTGCAGTCAAACCCGTAGCGAGTTAGCCGAACGCCTGGATGCCGGTGATCGCACGGCCGAGGATCAGCGCATGAACGTCATGCGTGCCCTCATAGGTGTTCACGGTTTCCAGGTTCTGGGCATGACGCATCACCTGATACTCGATCTGGATGCCGTTGCCGCCGTGCATGTCGCGGGCCATGCGGGCGATGTCGAGGGCCTTGCCGCAATTGTTGCGCTTGACCACCGAAATCATGTCCGGATGGAAGTTGCCCTCGTCCATCAGCCGGCCGACGCGCAGCGAGCCCTGCAGGCCGAGCGAGATCTCGGTCAGCATGTCGGCAAGCTTCTTCTGCACCAGCTGGGTGGCGGCGAGCGGGCGGTTGAACTGCTTGCGATCCAGCGTGTACTGGCGGGCACGGGACATGCAGTCCTCTGCGGCGCCGAGCACGCCCCAGGATATGCCGTAGCGGGCGCGGTTGAGGCAGCCGAACGGACCTTTCAGGCCCGACACGTTGGGCAGCAGATTCTCTTCCGGCACGATCACGTTATCCATGACGATTTCGCCGGTGATCGAGGCGCGCAACGACAGCTTGCCGCCGATTTTTGGCGCCGACAGACCCTTCATGCCCTTTTCGAGCACGAAGCCGCGGATCTGGTTGTCGTGGGCGGCAGACTTCGCCCACACCACGAACACATCCGCGATCGGCGAGTTCGAGATCCACATCTTGGAACCGGTCAGCTTGTAGCCGTCCGACACCTTCTCGGCGCGGGTCTTCATGCCGCCGGGATCGGAACCGGCATCGGGCTCGGTGAGGCCGAAGCAGCCGACCCACTCGCCGGTGGCGAGCTTCGGCAGGTACTTCTTGCGCTGTTCCTCGCTGCCATAGGCATAGATCGGATACATCACCAGCGACGACTGCACCGAGTTCATCGAGCGGTAGCCGGAATCGACGCGCTCGATCTCGCGGGCGACCAGACCATAGGCGACGTAGCTCGCATTGGCGCAGCCATAGTCTTCCGGCAGCGTGACACCGATCAGGCCGAGTTCGCCCATCTCGTTGAAGATCTCACGATCGGTATGCTCATTGAGATAAGCGTCGGTGACGCGTGGCAGCAGCTTGTCCTGGGCATAGGCACGCGCGGTATCGCGGATCATGCGCTCGTCTTCGGTGAGCTGGCTATCGAGCAGGAACGCATCGTCCCACTGGAAATTCGCAGCAGGCTTGTCCTTACCCTTGGGGGCAACGCTCATCGAAATCCCTTTCACGTCTTGGCTGATTGGCGCGCAGGCTTTTATTTCCTATGGCCAGCGCGTGTCTGCTCGCATCATGCATGCCGCCTCGGGCGACCGTCGCAATTGCGGAATATGTTATTTTAGGTCTTCGACCTTCAGCCATCAAGCTGTTCGTTGCAGGCGATCTCGATACCGAAACCCGACAGGCCCTTATAGTCATGGGCCGACGAGGTGAGATGGCGGATCGAGGTGACGCCGAGATCGCGCAGGATTTGTGCACCGACGCCGATCTCCCGCCACTGCCGGTTGCGATCGGCCTCCGCCGATTTCGGCGCATCGAGTGGTTCGACGGGAACACCTGCGGCACCATCGCGCAGGTATACCAGCACACCGCTGCCGTTCTTTTTGAAGCGCTCCAGCACGACATTCATCTTCGCCGGACCTGCGAACATGTCGCGGACGATGTTCGGCTTGTGGAAGCGGGTCAGCACGTTCTTGCCGTCGCTGACGCTGCCATAGACGAAGGCCACATGATGGATCGGATCGAACGGCGAGCGATAGGAATAGCCCTGCAGGGTGCCGATCGGGCTTTCGGTGGTGAAGGTCGAGACGCGCTCGATCAGCTTCTCGCGGGCCTGGCGCCAGGCAATCATGTCGGCGATGGTGACATGCTTGAGCTTATGCCTGGCCGCGAAATCGACGACCTGCTGGCCCTTCATCACCGAGCCGTCGTCGTTCATCAATTCGCTGATGACGCCGACGGGTGCGAGATTGGACATTTTGCAGAGATCAACGGCGGCCTCGGTATGGCCGGAGCGCATCAACACGCCGCCGTCCTTCGCGATCAGCGGGAAGATATGGCCGGGACGTGCGAAATCATTGGCGCCGGCATTGGGATTGGTCAGCGCACGGCAACACGATGCGCGCTCTTCGGCCGAGATACCGGTTCCGTTATCCGGCTTGTAATCGATCGACACCGTGAAGGCGGTGGTGTGGTTGGAATCGTTGTTGATCACCATCGGATCGAGCCGCAGCCGGCGCGCATCCTCGGTCGTGATGGGCGCGCAGACGATGCCGGACGTATGGCGGATGATGAAGGCCATCTTCTCCGCATTGCAGAACTGCGCCGCGACGATCAAATCGCCCTCGCCTTCGCGATCGTCGTCATCGGTGACCACGACCATCTCGCCAGCGGCGAAGGCCTTCAGGACGTCGGAAATGGGGTCGGCCATCGGGTTGCTCTCATTCGTTGTGCCAGTGATATGGCGCAGAGCGGGGGGCGGTGCAACCCGCGGGAATGAGGAGCGGAATTGCGGGTTCGCTGTGCGGAATGCGTCCGTCGCCCCGGCTGCGGAAGAAGCTAAGGCAGCACCTCGCGGCGCTCTGCCAGCTGGGTGTCCATCTCGGTCCGTTTGGCCTGCAGCAGGCCCTGATCGACCGCCTCGATGACCTCGTAAAGCGCCTGGGCATCGCTGAGACGGGTGACCGTCACATAATCTGCGCCAGCGGCGTAGATATCCGCGACATCGCTGAGCAGGTCTGCCGTGGAGATAATCTTGGCGGTGGGATTGATGCCGCGCACGTGGCGCACCAGTTTCTCGTTATTGGCGCCCTTCAGCAGGGAGTCCGGCACGCTGAGGATGATGATCTCGGCCTTGCCGCAGCCGGCATGGACCAGCGTATCCACATTGCTGATGTCGCCGTAAATCACATGCTGGCCGCGCGCAACGAGCGTGCGGTAGACGTTGGGATTGAAATCGATCACGCTGATCTGGTCGAGCAGTTCATTGTTCTGCTGCTCGATCTGGCTCAGCAGCGCCGAGGCCGTACGGAAAAAGCCGAGAATGACGATGCGGCGGCAGCTGCCATGGCCCTCGCCATGATCGGCCTCGCTGCCGTGGCCGTGATCGAGATCGCGCAGGCCGACGCGCTTGAGCACCGGGATCGCCCAGCGGGTAATCCGGTCGCTCTGCATCATCGCGAAGGTCGAGAGCACCGCGAGCATGACGAAGGCAAAGGACGCCGCGCTCGCATTCGCCTTGGTGATGTGGTTCGCGGCAATGCCGGTCTGCAGCACCACCAGCGAGAATTCGCTGATCTGGGCCAGATTGAGCGCGGGCAGCAGGCTGGCCCGCAGGCCCTGCTTCATCAGATAGAGCGGCGTGAAGGTGGTGACGAGCCGGCTGACGACCGCGAACATGGCGATCAGCAATGCAAGCCAGAGGGTCGCCAGATCGGGCACCGGAATTGTCATGCCGACGCCGACGAAGAACAGCGTGATGAAGAAATCCCGCAGCGTCGTGACCTTGGCTGTCACGTCGAGGGCGTAGGGGAACGTGGAGAGCGCCACCCCTGCCACCAGCGACCCCATCTCGCGCGACAGATGCAGCCGCTCGGCGATCTCGCCGATCAGGAAGCACCAGGCCAGCGCGCCGAGCATCACCAGCTCCGGCTGCCGCGCGATCTGATGGAACAGCGCCGGCAGCACATAGCGGCTCAACACCAGCGCGGTCGCCACCAGCACGCCGACGCGCAGGAACGACAGCAGCACGACGCCGATCTGCAGATTGTCCAGGCTCGGCTGCACCGCCAGAAACAGGATGGCGAAGATGTCCTGCAGCACCAGGACGCCCAGCGTGATGCGGCCGGGCAGCGTGTCGAGCTCGCGCTTCTCGTACAGCACCTTGACGATCACCACCGTCGACGACAGCGCGCAGGCGACGGCGAGATACAAGGCGTCGAAACCGCCGCCGCCGAGCTTCAGACCGATCGCCATGAAGAACGCCGCACCGAGCACGCAGCCGGCCACCAGCTGTGCGCCGGCGGCAATCAGGATGACCTTGCCGGCACGGATGATCTTCTTCAGATCGATTTCGAGGCCGATCATGAACAGCATGAAGATCAGGCCGAGTTCGGAGATGGTGGCGACCGACTCGTCCGACTTGACCCACCCGCTGCCATAGGGTCCGATCACGAAGCCGGCGACCAGATAGGCCAGGATCAGCGGTTGCCGGAAGAAATGCGCAGCCAGCCCGATGGCCCATGCGAACAGGATACAGAGGGTGATATCGCGGATAAGGTCGTGCATGCCCCTGCCAACTCTCGCTTTGCGGCCGCACTGTACTGGCGCGGCGTGGAGGGGCAAAGCGGTAAATCCGACGTTTTCAAAAGCACAACCGGCCGTCCAACGAGGCGCGCCGTCACGGTCAAAAACCGATCGAGGGAGACGACGTCATGACATCAGCACCGTTCGATTACGCTCCGCTTTGGCCCGCGGGGCTGCCGGCCGCCGCCGCGAAATGGACCGGGCTGGCCAGATACAGTTTCGTCGGCGGCAATAACGATGCCGAGCAGGTGCCGGTGGCCGACCTGACAGCGGCCGCAACGTCTGTGCTGACCCGCGAGGGACCGTCGCTGGCCACCTACGGGCTCGCCAGCGGACCGCAGGGCTATCTGCCGCTGCGCGACTTCCTGGCCGGCAAGCTGAAGCGCGATGCCGGCATGACCTG
>SDZE01000003.1 GCA_004173095.1 Bradyrhizobiaceae bacterium | reverse complement strand
GCCGGATTGCATGGCCATCGTGCGCGCCATTTCCGGCCTTGGTCGTAGCCTCAACATCACCACGACGGCGGAAGGGGTCGAGACGATGGATCAGCTCGAACGCTTGCGCGCCGAAGGATGCAATGAAGTGCAGGGCTATCTGTTCAGTGCCGCCAGGCCGGCGGCCGAGCTCGGCGGCTTGCTGCACAAATTTGCCCGCCGCGCGACGGAAGCGGCGTAACCCGTAGGGTGGGCAAAGGAGCGCAGCGACGTGCCCACCACTGCACACTCCGATCTCCGCGGTGGGCACGCTGCGCTTTGCCCACCCTACACGCGACGGCTCAGAACCGCGTCACGAGATCCTTCAAGTCCGGCCGCGGACGATCCTGAATCTCCCGGTCGGGTTTGCCACCGATATGAATGAAACCGGCCAGCTTCTCGTCGGCAGTGAGGCCGAGCCCGGTCAATACATCGCGGTCATACGCGAGCCATCCCGTGAGCCAGTTGGCACCATAACCGAGCGCTGTGGCGGCGGCGACGATATTCATACAACTCGCACCGGCCGATAATTCCTGCTCCCAGGCCGGCACCTTCGGATGCTGTTTCAGCGAGGACACCACTGCGATGACCAGCGGCGCCTCGGTGAGGCGCTGCTTCTCGGCCTCGACGCTCTCATGCGGTGCATCGGGATGCTTGCGGGCAAACACGGTGGCGATCACGTTGCCGGCGCGCTTGCGGGCATCGCCCTCGAATAGGATGAAGCGCCATGGCGCCAGCTTGCCGTGATCCGGCACCCGCGCGCCGATCGTGAGGATGGTTTCGAGATCGGCGGGAGAGGGGCCTTTGCCCGACATCTCGCGCGGTTTGATGGAGCGGCGGGCCTTCAGGAATGCGATGGTGTCGGTCACGGGGGAAGGTCTCACAAATGAGGACGTGCAGGATTTGATGGATCGCTTACCACGCGCGAAGGCCCGCCACGAGGCGGGCCCTGCCGATTTAGACGGATTGTGATCGCCGGCCGGATGCGTCGTCAGCCGACCGTCTTATGTTCCGGCATCTTGGCGGCGCGATCGAGCAGATCCCTGCCGAGATCCTCCAGCACCGCGCGCGACGCGAGATAGAGGCTATGGCCGCGCTCGGTCTCGAAGGCGAGTGCGACCACGTCGGGACGATTGGGATCCGCGATCAACTGGTAGGACCGCAGCGGATAGGCCTCGATCTCGATGTCTTCGTCGTCACTCATGGCTCAGCTCTCCCGCGCGCGCTTCACGTCCGGCGGCGTCGCTTCCTCCACCAAGGCCGCGATCGCTTCGGCGGTGGACATCACGGTCTGGCCGTCGCTGCCGAGCCGGCGCACGGATACCGAATGGCTTTCGGCTTCTTTCTTGCCGACGACGAGCAATGCGGGGATCTTGGCCAGCGAGTGTTCGCGGACCTTGTAGTTGATCTTCTCGTTGCGCAGATCGATCTCGACGCGGAGCCCGGCTTTGCGCGCCGCTGCTGCGACCACCTTCGCATAGTCGTCACCTTCCGAGGTGATGGTCGTGACCACCACCTGGGTCGGCGCGAGCCAGAGCGGGAAGTTGCCGGCGTAATGTTCGATCAGGATGCCGATGAAGCGCTCCATCGAACCGCAGATCGCGCGGTGCACCATCACCGGTGCCTTCTTCGAGCCATCGGCATCGATGTAGAAAGCGCCGAAGCGTTCCGGCAGGTTGAAATCGACCTGCGTGGTGCCGCACTGCCAGTCGCGCCCGATCGCGTCGCGCAGCACGTATTCGAATTTCGGCCCGTAGAACGCGCCTTCGCCCGGCGAGATCTCGGTCTTGATACGACCGCCCGACTGCGCCTCGATAGCCGACAGCACGGTGGCCATCACGCGCTCGGCGTGATCCCACATCTCATCGGTGCCGACGCGCTTCTCCGGCCGCGTCGAGAGTTTCACCACGATGTCGCCGAAGTCGAAATCGGTATAGGTCGACAGGATCAGGTCGTTGATCTTGAGACACTCGTCGGCCAGTTGCTCCTCGGTGCAGAACACATGCGCGTCATCCTGGGTGAAGCCGCGCACGCGCATCAAGCCGTGCATGGCGCCCGAGGCTTCATAGCGATGCACCACGCCGAATTCGGCGAGGCGCAGCGGCAGGTCGCGGTAGCTCTTCAGGCCGTGTTTGAAGATCTGCACATGGCCGGGGCAATTCATCGGCTTCAGCGCGAACCAGCGCTTGTCCTCAGCCTCGTCGCCGGCCGACTGCGCCGCGAACATGTTTTCGCGATACCAGCCCCAATGGCCCGAGGTCTCCCACAAGCTCTTGTCGAGGATCTGCGGCGCGTTGACCTCATCATAGTCGCCGGCCAGGCGGCGACGCATGTAGGCGATCAGCGCCTGGAATACGGTCCAGCCCTTGGGATGCCAGAACACCACACCCGGGCCTTCTTCCTGGAAGTGGAACAGGTCAAGTTCGCGGCCGAGCTTGCGGTGATCGCGCTTCTCGGCTTCCTCGATCTGCTTGAGATACGCGTCGAGGTCTTCCTGCTTGGCGAATGCCGTGCCGTAGATGCGCGTCAGCATCTGGTTGTTGCTGTCGCCGCGCCAATATGCGCCGGCCACTTTCATCAGCTTGAAGGCGTTGCCGATTTTCCCCGTCGAGGTCATGTGCGGACCACGGCAGAGATCGAACCAGTCGCCCTGATAGTAGATCTTGATCGGCTCGGTGCCGGGAATCGCATCGACCAGCTCGACCTTGAAGGCCTCGCCCTTGTCGCGGAACACCTGTTTGGTCTTCTCGCGATCCCAGACTTCCTTGGTGAAGGGTTTGTCGCGCGCGATCAGCTCGCGCATCTTCTTCTCGATGGCGGCGAAGTCTTCGGGAGTGAACGGCTCCTCGCGATAGAAGTCGTAATAGAAGCCGTTCTCGATCACCGGGCCGATGGTGACCTGTGTGGACGGCCACAGCGTCTGCACGGCTTCGGCGAGGACATGCGCCGCGTCGTGCCGGATCAGCTCCAGCGCGCGCGGGTCGTCGCGATTGATGAGTTCGAGCCGGGCGTCGGTCTCGATGGGATCGTTGAGGTCGCTGACCACGCCGTCCAGCGCCATCGCAACGGTGCGCTTGGCGAGCGAAGGCGAGATACCCTTGGCGATGTCGAAGCCCGTGATACCTTTCGGATACTGGCGCACGGCGCCGTCCGGAAAAGTGAGGCTGACATTGGCTGGGTTGCTGTGATCGGCGGGGGTGAGGTTGGCGAGGCCGAATTTGAATCCGGCGGCTTCGTTCTCGGTCATGTGTCTTCTCCTGTGGCTCACTCCTGCACACGGGCGCAGGTAAGCTAAGTGGGGAACAGCGGTATAGCAGCCGATTCGGATGTTGCAACAGCTGTCCGGCGAGCCTGTGACGCCGTCGCAACGATGTCCGGCTCGGCCATCAGAACCCATGTTTTTGCATATGGCCAATGTGCGTTTGCCGCCAGCGAAACGGGGCGGCGCCCTGGTGTTAGCGTCTACGTTGCGTGCTATCACACGGCGTGTCCCGCCCGTTTGCACCCACCGCACTCATGATCGGAAATTTCGTCACTGGCGTTGGCCTGCTCGGCCCGACGGCCATGCTGAGCGAGTTGTCCGCGGGGCTCGGCGTCACCATCCGCGAGGCGGGATTGCTGATCACCTTCGGCGCGGTGATGCTGTGCATCTGTTCGCCGCTGATGTCGTGGCTGACCAGCCGGATCGAACGTCGCACGATGCTGATCGGCGTGATCGCCGTGGTCGCCATCTGCAATCTCGCCTCCGCATTCGCGACGAATTACACGATGCTACTGGCGATCCGTCTGGTGATGTGCATCGCCGCTGCACCCTATACGCCGCAGGCAGCCGGCGTCGTCGGCATGCTGGTGCCGCCCGCGAAGCGCGGCAGCAGTGTCGCTTACGTCTTTCTCGGCTGGACGCTCGCCGCTGCCATCGGCCTGCCAATGGTGACGTTCATTGCCAGTCGCTACGGCTGGCGCGAAGTCTATGCGTGTGTCGGCATGTTGAGCTGCATCAGTCTGGCGTTGCTGGTGTGGCGTATCCCGCGCGGCCTGTTCGGCGCGCCGGTCGATCTGTCGACCTGGTCGTCGCTGGCGCGCAACCGGCTGGTGCTGTTGCTGCTGACGATCACGACGCTGCAGATCGCGGGGCAGTTCTCGATCTTCACCTTCATGGCACCTTTGCTCGAGCGGCTGGCGGGAGCAGGTCATGACGCCGCGGCATCGGTGTTTGCGATTTACGGCGTCTGCGGCTTTCTCGGCATCATGACGGCGACGCGGATCGTCGATCAATGGGGCGCGCTGCGGACCTCCGTGCTGTCGACCTCGCTGGTGCTGGCGGGCATGTCGGTGTGGACGTTCGGCGCCGGTCACCTCGCCGCGATGGCGCTCGGCGTCGCGATCTGGGGGCTCGGCTTCGGCGCCATCACGTCGATGCAGCAGGTGCGGCTGATCACGGCGGCGCCTGCCGCCGGCGCCGCGGCGATCTCGCTCAACACGTCGATGCTCTATGTCGGGCAGGCGATCGGATCAGGCATCGGCGGGGTGCTATTCGCCGGCGGCTATTTTCATGCCTCGGGTTTCGTCGCGATAGCTTTTCTCGCCACCGCATTGTCGGCCATCATCTGGAGCACGCGGCTCGTGCGATCAACGGTGACGTAACATTCAACCGTCGCTGGTCGGCGCATTGACGCCGCGCCAGCGCGCGTAGCGCCACGGCAGATACCAACGCGCCGTTGCGGGCACGGCGACGGGCACATTGTCGATCCCCGACGTGCCCCAGGGCTGACAGCGTAGCAGGCGTGCCAGTGTCATCCAGCCGCCGGCCCAGAGCCCGTATCGGTCGATCGCTTCGTCGCCATAGACCGAACATGACGGGATGTGGCGGCAGTTGAAACCGACCAGCGGCGAGAAGCTGTGGCGATAAAGCCAAATGGCGCCGCGGCCGAGATTGCGCGGCGTGCGACGGGCGATCGCGATGCAGTGTGGGCACTCTGAGCGATAAGTCATCGTCTTGCTGTTCGATCGATCACGATTTGCCGGGTTTCACGGCAGGGAACCGGCGGGCTTATGCAACGCGGTCACACCTTGCATCTTATCGCACGCACTGCAGCAAAAGTAACTGGACGCTGCGCATCCGCGCGGTACCTTTTCATAACGCCTGTGTGACAGAATCATGAGCGTTCGTTGTGGCTAAACCTCTATTGCCGCCTCATGCGTGAGGACGCGAAAGGAACGGGTTGAGCTTGATGTGGTCATTTCGTTGGAATGCCCCGGCGCGGCGACGTGCAGCAGCTGTCTTTCTGGCCGCTGGCCTCGTGTGGCCCGGCTACGAGGTTGCGATCTCCATCTCCTCCGCATCTGCTACCGTTCTCGAAGAACGCAAACTGCCGATGCGCTTCACCTGGATTGGTTGCGAGCCCGGCTGCCGCGGCTGGTTCACCGCCGTTGGCATCGTCACCGCCGACACCCCGAAAGATTTCGAGGCATTTGCCAAGCGGCAGGATTTGAACGGCGCCACGGTGGTGCTGGATTCGTCCGGCGGCTCGGTCAATGACGCGATCGCCATCGGACGTCGCTGGCGCAAGCTCGGCCTGCGCACCACGGTGGGCACCACGGTCGAATTGCAATCGTCGTCCGGCGTGATGAAGGCGGCGGTACTGCCGCAAGCCTATTGCGAGTCCATGTGCGTGTTCCTGCTGCTGTCCGGGAAGACGCGTTATGTGCCGGACGAAGCGCATGTCCGCGTGCATCAGATCTGGATGGGCGATCGTGCCGACGATCCGAAAGCGGCGAGCTATACGGCGCAGGATCTCATGATCGTGCAGCGTGATGTCGGTCGGCTCGCGAAATATTCGGTCGAGATGGGCGGTTCCGGCGATCTGTTGTCGCTGTCGCTCAGCGTGCCGCCATGGGACGAGCTGCACCGCCTGACCTTCGACGAGTTGCGCCTCGCCAATCTGGTGACCACGGATCAGGTTGACGACGTGCTGCCGCGCCAGCGTGCCCCTGAGGCGACGCCGGTGGCTGCAGTGGCGCCAAAAGCGATTCAGGACCGGTTCGTCAGCGGGATCGGAGACGAGACACCAATGGCGGCAGCAGTGGCGGCCACGCAGACGGCGGCGGTCAGCGTTCCGACCGGCGGTGACCCGGCTGCGGCCAAGTGATCCCGGCCGGGTAATACCGGCGGCTCAGGCTGGACCTTGTTCGGTCAGGCCTGATTTGGCCTCGATCTGGCCGATCGCATCGACCACTGCGTCGAACGTCAGCAGCGTCGAGGCATGCCGCGCCTTGTAGTCGCGCACCGGCTCGAGCGCGGCGATATCGGCCCATTTGGCGTCCTGCGGCGGCGCGCCGTTTTCCTTCAGCATCTTTCGCACGGTCTCGCGCAGCCTCCGAAGTTCTTCGGCAGTGGAGCCGACCACATGCTGTGCCATGATCGCGGACGAGGCCTGGCCGAGCGCGCAGGCCTTCACGTCATGGGCGAAATCGGTCACCACGTCGCCGTCCATCGCAAGGTCGATCTTCACCGTGGAGCCACACAATTTCGAGTGAGCGGTGGCGCTGGCATCGGGCGCGGGCAGGCGGCCGAGGCGCGGTATGTTACCGGCGAGCTCGATGATACGCTTGTTGTAGATGTCATTCAGCATCGTAGTCGGCCCTTAACTCTGCCGCCGAGCCCGCATTTCATCATTGGGCTCTGCTCTTGGCGAGCTGGCGAGGAACCATATATAGGGATGCGTCCCGGCGAAAGAACGCCGGGCGGTCGCTGGATCGCCAGAATTTGAGGATCCATTGCGGCACGGGTGATGTTAATCGATATATCGTTTTTGACGGACTCAGGCGTCTGGCGGTTTTTCCGCCCGTCTGCCCGGTGACACCTCCGGCCGTTGTCTGGCCGGTCGAACGGAGTGAAGATGGACGCCGTGATCAAACCCATGCGCAATGCGCCCGACGGTGCCAAGGCTGTCGACGGCGCCAAAAAGGAGTTCCGCCCGGCGCAGCTCGACCCGTCTGAGTTTATGGCTGCCGCGGTCGATCCCGATCAGAATCGCCCGTCGCGTGCCGAGGCGGAAAAGGCCGTGCAGACGCTGCTCGCCTATATCGGCGAAAACACCGCGCGCGAGGGGCTGCTCGATACGCCGCGCCGCGTCGTCGAGGCCTATGACGAGCTGTTCCAAGGCTATCACCAGTGCCCCGCCGAAGTCCTCAATAAGACGTTTGGCGAGACGGCCGGCTATGATGATTTCGTGCTGATCCGCGATATGGGTTTCGTCTCCCATTGCGAGCATCACATGATGCCGTTCTACGGCAAGGCCCATATCGCCTACACGCCGGTCGAGCGCGTCGTCGGGCTGTCCAAGCTGGCCCGTCTGGTCGATATCTTCGGGCACCGCCTGCAGACCCAGGAACATCTGACGGCGCAGCTGGCCGCAGCGGTAGACGAAGTGCTGAAGCCGCGCGGCGTCGCCGTGATGGTCGAGGCCGAGCATACCTGCATGTCGGCACGTGGCATCCGCAAGGAAGGCTCGCGCACCTTCACCACCCGCTTCACCGGCAATTTCCGCGACAACCCCGCCGAACAGGCGCGGTTCATGTCCATGATCCAGTCGCAGTCGCGCTGAGCGCGATCTGAATTCGTTTCGGTGCTAAACCATCGGGCGCATCATGCGCCCGATTTTTATTGAGAGACCGCCTGTGTCCCACGATCACGCGCTTGAAGAGGCCCTGGTCCTCAGCCCGAAATTCGATGCCGCCGGCCTCGTGACCGCCGTTGTCACCGACGTCGCCAACGGCGATGTGCTGATGGTCGCGCATATGAATGACGAGGCATTGCAGAAGACCATCGAGACCGGCGACGCCTGGTATTACAGCCGCTCGCGAAAAGCGCTGTGGCGCAAGGGCGAGAGCTCCGGCAAGACCCAGCGTGTCGTCGAGATGCGTTTGGACTGCGATCAGGATGCAGTCTGGATCAAGGTCGAACAGATCGGCGGCGCCGCCTGTCACACCGGCCGGCGCTCCTGCTTCTACCGCGCCATCACCCGCGGCGACGACGGCGCGGCGAAAGTGACGTTCGTCGATGCGGACCAGGTGTTCGATCCGGCTGCGGTCTATAAATGATCTCTTAAGGCCCGTTAATCGCCAATTAACCATGATTGCTGCACTGTGTCTGAAGCTTCGGCGTGACTGACGGCGTCCGGATTTCGGATTGCCCGGCGCGGAAGCGGGGCAGAGCATGGCGGTCGAGGCGACCAATCTTTTTGCAGTGAATGCGACGCGCAGCCAGGTGGCTGGCGCGATCAAGAATGCTGCGGGCGTCACCGGCACCAGCTTCGAATATCTGCTCGCCACCGCCAAAATGGAATCGAATTTCGATCCCAAGGCCACGGCATCGACGTCCTCCGCCAAGGGACTGTTTCAATTCATCGAGCAGACCTGGCTGGGCACGGTCAAGGAAGCCGGCAGCCAGCTCGGTTACGGCCAATATGCCGATGCCATCACGAAGTCGCCGTCGGGCAGCTATTCGGTCAGCGACCCCGCCGCGAAGGCCGCGATTCTCGGCCTGCGCGATGATCCGGTGGCGAGTTCGGCGATGGCCGGCGTGCTCACGCAATCCAATAGCTTCAAGCTCAGCGGCGAGATCGGCCGCCGGCCCAACGATGCCGAACTCTATATGGCGCATTTCATGGGCGTCAGTGGCGCGTCCAAGCTGATCAACAACGCGACGCAGAACCCGAATGCGTCGGGTGCCGCTCTGTTTCCCAATGCTGCCGCCGCCAATCGTTCGATCTTCTACGATCAGAGCGGCGCCGCACGCAGCGTGTCGCAGGTGTATGGCGTGCTGTCGTCGCGCTACACGAACGCAGCCAATTCCACGGCTACGGCAAGCGCCATGGCTGCCGCCGGCGTGACCACGGCGCAGGCCGTTGCGCCGGTGGCGTCGTCCACGGCATCGAACGCCACGTTCCTGTCGCGCTTTCCAGATTTGGCGACGGCGCAGGTCGCCAGCTTCGCCAATGGCAGTGCTTCGCCGGCGCCCGAGCCGCCGATGTTCCGCTCGCTGTTTCAGGGCGGCGACCGCAGCCAGCCGATCTCGCCGGCGGTGCAGGAGCTGTGGGGCAACAGCAATTCGCTGACGTCGAATGCGTTGCCGAAAGCGCCCGAGGTCGGCACCCCGAAGCCGCTCGATCTGTTCAGCGATCGCTCCGGGACGTTCTCCAGCTAAAGCAATTTACATTGTGTTGAATCGGCAATCCAAACTCCGCCCTCATCCTGAGGAGCGATCGTCTTTGATCGCGTCTCGAAGGATGGTCGCTTGATGCCATGGTTCGAGACGCGCGCAACATGCGCGCTCCTCACCATGAGGGAAGCGCGCATCCGTCTTGGTGATGGCACTGACGACCGCGTCGCTGCGGACGTCGCAAGGCAGGCACCGTCCCCGCCGTCGGTCCCTTAACAAAACCTCAACAAACCCAGCCGGTTATGGTGAACCCTTTGTTAAGTGCCATGGTTTATTTTTCCTAACTGTGGGCATCGCGTTCCGATGTCGTCTGTTGCGTAGGCCGGCAGGACATGATCGTTCGGCAGTTCATCAGTTGGGTTCGTACCGCTCCTCCGAGCGAACGTGCAGAGGCGACGCGCT
>SDZE01000566.1 GCA_004173095.1 Bradyrhizobiaceae bacterium | reverse complement strand
ACCTATTCTTGGATGATTGTGCTCGGCAATAATGGCTTCCTGAATTCGCTGCTGCTCAAGCTCGGTCTGATCGAGCGCCCGTTGCGTATGATGTTCACCTCGGGCGGCGTGATCGCAGCGCTGGTGCACGTGACCATGCCGATCATGGTCATCATGCTGGCCGCAGCGCTGTCGCATATCGATCGCAATTACGAGAAGGCGGCCGAAAGTCTCGGTGCCGGCCCGATCCGCATCTTCATGACCATCACGCTGCCGCTCTCGATGCCCGGCATCGTCGCCGGATTTTCGACGGCCTTTGCCTGGACCTTCAGCGCCTTTGCCACGCCGCAGCTGATCGGCGGTGGCCGCGTGGCCACGGTATCTACACTGATCTATCAGCTTGGCTTCTCGTCGTTCAACTTCCCGTTCGCTGCCAGCCTCTCCATCATCGGCCTGGCGCTGTCACTGGCCGTGATCGCCCTGCTGAAAAAGGCTGCGCGCCCGCTCGAACGCATGGCAGGCACCACATGAGGCGCTCGCCTGCAACCCTGGCGCTGCGCTGGTCCGGCCGCGTTCTCGTCGCCGCCATTCTCCTGTTCGTGCTGCTGCCCGGCGTCGTGGTGGCCATCTCGGCTTTCAACGATCGCGCGATCCTGCAGTTTCCGCCGCAGGCCTGGTCGTTGCGCTGGTTCTACCGCGCCTTCTCTTACAGCGATTTCGCCAAGGGCTTCCGGAACGGCCTCACGGTAACGCTGTGGGCGTCGAGCATCGCAGTTGTGGTCGGCTCGGCCTTCGCGTTCGCCATTCATCGCTACAAGTTCGCGCTGAGAGATCTGCTCGAAGGCATTCTGCTGTCGCCGTTGATCATCCCGCACTATACCGTCGGTCTCGGTATTCTCATTCTCGCCTCGCAGACCGGGATCGGCCGCGGCTTTCCGCTCGTGATCTTCGCCCATGTGGTAATGGTGCTGCCGTTCGTGATGCGCAGCACCTACATCTCGCTGGAAAATCTCGATACCCGGCTGGAGCTGGCCGCCTCCAGCCTCGGCGCGACGCCGCTGCGCATCCTGTTCACGGTGACGATTCCGCTGTTGATCCCCGGGCTCCTGAGCGGCTGGCTGTTCGCTGCGATCCTGTCCTTCAACGAATTCACGGCGACGTTGTTCGTCTCAAGCCAGGCCACGCAGACATTGCCCGTCGCCATGTATAATTATGTCCGTGAATTCGCCGATCCCACACTGGCCGCCCTGTCGGTCATCTACATCGTCGTGACCGCGACCTTGCTCACGATCGCAAATTCCTTCCTGGGCCTCGGGAAAATCCTGAATGTTGATGCGCACTGATCAGATCACAGCACTGATGCCGGACCCGACCGGCGAGCGAATCCGGCCGGCCGTGCAACTCGACGGTGTCACCAAGCGCTTCGGCGAGTCCATGGCGCTGCATGAGGCTTGGCTGAAGATCCGGCCGAGCGAATTCATGACGTTGCTGGGTCCGTCCGGTTGCGGCAAGACCACGCTGCTCAATCTCGTCGCCGGTTTCCTCGAAGCCGACAATGGCGAGATCTTCATCGACGGCGAGCTGGTGACCGAAACCCCCGCGCATCAGCGCGAGATCGGAATCGTATTCCAGAACTACGCGTTGTTTCCGCATATGAGCGTCGCCAAGAACATCGCTTACGGTCTCAAGACCCGCGGCGTCGAGACAAAGGAGATCGCGCGCCGCGTCGATGAGGCGCTGGCATTGGTCAAGCTGTCGGGCTTTGCCGATCGCAAGCCCAAGCAGCTGTCAGGTGGCCAGCAACAACGCGTGGCGCTGGCACGCGCGCTGGTCATCAGGCCAAAAGTATTGCTGCTCGACGAGCCGTTTTCGGCGCTCGACAAGAATCTGCGCGGTTCGATGCAGGTCGAGCTCAAGCAGATCCAGCGCGAACTCGGCGTCACCACCATCTTCGTCACACATGACCAGGGCGAGGCCCTGTCGATGTCGGATCGCATCGCCGTCATGTCGGCTGGCCGCATCCGCCAGATCGCGGCACCCGATGATATCTATCGTCGGCCGGCGGATCGCTTCGTCGCGTCGTTCGTCGGGGATGCCAATATCCTCAACGGGCGGCTTGT
>SDZE01000043.1 GCA_004173095.1 Bradyrhizobiaceae bacterium | reverse complement strand
CCGCCATGACCACCATTGGCGAAGCGGGTGCTGGTCCCAAGCGAGGCCATCAGGCTATCCAGGCTGGAGCCCAGCGAACCGCCGAAGAAGCTGTGCAGCGCCGGCAGAACAGCGGGATCAGTGGCGATGACTTCGCCAGCAACCCAGCCGAGCAGTGCTGCACCGAGCCAGACCAGCACCGGCAGACGGGTAAGCAGCGCCATGATCAGCGCAGCGCCGGCAACGATCAAAGGCACGCTGATGGCGAGACCGAGGATCAGCAACGGCACGCTGCCATTGGCAGCCGCCGCGACGGCGATGACGTTGTCGAGGCTCATCACGATGTCGGCGATGACCACGATCTGCACGGCCGCCCACAGATTGGAGGCGGCCTTGACGCCGTCCTCTTCTTCCGGCTCGGGCACCAGCAGTTTCGCAGCGATGACGATCAGCGCGAGACCGCCCACCAGTTTGAGATAAGGCAGCGCCATCAGCGAGGCGACGATGCCGGTGAAGATGATGCGCAGGATCACCGCGGCGGCGGCGCCCAGGATCATGCCCCACATCCGCTGCTTCGGCTCGAGGCCGCGACAGGCCAGCGCGATCACCAGCGCATTGTCTCCCGACAGCAGCACGTTGATCCAGATGATCTTACCGACGGCGACCCAGAAGGTGGGCTGCTGCATCTCGATCTGAAACTGAGTGAAAACCGACTTGATCGTCGCCGGATCGAAGATTTGCAGTAACCAGTCCACCGCGCGCCCCTCTTGCTTTTGTGTCTTATGGAAATGCCGGCGCGCCCCCGCGCGCCGGCAGCTATTCAGATCGGCTCGTGCTTAGCCGACGATTTCATTGCCGGCGAAGAACTGCGCGATTTCGATCGCGGCGGTCTCGGCAGCGTCCGAACCATGCACCGAATTTTCGCCGATCGACTTGGCGTGCGCCTTGCGGATGGTGCCTTCAGCGGCCTTCGACGGATCGGTGGCGCCCATCACGTCGCGATACTTCAGGATCGCGCCCTCACCTTCGAGCACCTGCACGACGACCGGACCCGAGGTCATGAAATCAACGAGCTCACCGAAGAAGGGACGCTCCTTGTGCACGGCGTAGAAGGTGCCGGCCTGTTCCTTGGTCATGCGGATGCGCTTCTGGGCAACGATGCGGAGACCCGCCTTCTCGATCAGCGCATTGATCGCGCCGGTCAGATTGCGCTCGGTCGCGTCGGGCTTCAGAATCGAAAAAGTACGCTCGATGGCCATGATTTATCCTTGACTGGCGGTGTTGGAGAGATGGCGGCTTATATCGGGGCCGTCCGCGCCCCGCAAGCGATCCGTCCGGGCATAAAAACCGCAGCAGTGCTCGTTCACGGAACTGTCCAAGATGTCATGCAGATGAACCGTTTCTGAAACGCCTAGCCAAACAGCATTCAGCTTTGCGGGACTAATTTCATCCTCACAGCACGCCCCTCTCCTGACCGCATCCAAGGGGCAGTGGACGTGCCAGACAAGGGAGATGACGATGATCCGTAAAATCGCACTGACTTTGGTTGCTGCTGCCTCGCTGGGCGCCGCGGCACTGGCCCCGACCTCCGCCTCGGCCTGGGGCGGACATGGCGGCTGGCATGGTGGGGGATGGCATGGCGGTGGCTGGCACCGCGGCTGGGGCGGACCGCCCCGGTTCTACGGCGGCCCGGCCTATTACGCCGGCGGCGGTTGCTGGGTGCGCCGCGTGGTTCCAACCCCGTGGGGTCCGCGCTGGCGGACGGTCAATCGCTGCTATTGAGCGGTCGATTGAGCTGACGCGGAAACGCCTGGCCGATCCGGCCAGGCGTTTTTACGTAAGGTCTGTGGATAGATCCGCGTTTTGTCGCCGATATGAGATCAAATTCAAATATTGCGAAACAATTTTCCTCCGCTCGACTTGCCTCTAAACAAGACGGCAACCGGCGTTTGAATCAATATGACTTCACGCTTTTCGAAACAGGGCGACAATCAGATGGACCCGCATACGGCTTCAGCGATACGGAACGCCGTTGGCGAGCGATTGCGTCGGGACATGGGCCTAGACGATGCCCTTCCCTCTCACCTGCAGTCTCTCATGAGCCAGCTACGGGAACGTGACGA
>SDZE01000322.1 GCA_004173095.1 Bradyrhizobiaceae bacterium | reverse complement strand
CGTGGTGATGATGCCGACCGGGAAGAAAGCGGGCGGGAAGAAGAAGAGGCATCCGCACGGATGACTGAGCGCTGCTGCCGGTGGTCTCCCTCCCCCAAGCCGCGAAGCGGCGCTGTGGGAGGGTGGCGCGGAGCGCCAGGTGGGATGTCTCGCGTGAGATCAGAGCGTGGTGAGACGCCCCACCCATCTCGATGCGCGCTGAACACTCGCATCGATCCACCCTCCCCGCTGCGCGGCTTCGCCGCTTGGAGGAAGGACAAGAAAGATCAATCCCAATCGGGCGCAAAGGCCGGATTCACCAGACGCTGGGCCTTGGGCAGCGCCGCGATCGCCTTGCGATCCTCATCGTCCAGCGTCACCTTCAACGCATCGAGATTGGCCTGCTGGCTTTCCCGGCGCGAGGCCTTCGGAATTGCGGCGACTCCGTCCTGATCGAGCAGCCATTTCAGCGCGACCTGCGCGGCACTCACCCCGTGCTTCGACGCGATTGTCTTCATCGCCTCGTTGTCGGCAAGGCGGCCCTGCCCGAGCGGACAATAAGCGACCAGTGGAATCGACTTCGAACGCAGATAGGCGAGCAGCTTCGATTGATCGAGCAGCGCGTGATATTCGACCTGGTTGCAGGCCACCGGCGCGCCGATCTCCTCCACCGCCTGCTTCATCAGCGCCACCGGGAAATTGGCGACGCCAAGCGCGCGGATGCGGCCCTCGTCCTTGAACTGGATCAGCGTCTCCAGCACCGCCGCGAGATTCATGGTTTTCGAGGGCCAGTGCACCAGATAGAGGTCGATGACATCGAGGCCGAGCTTGGTCTGGCTGGCATCGAAGGCGCGCTTGATGGCATCCGGCGCGAGATTCTCGTGCCAGACTTTTGTTGTGACATGCAGGTCGCCGCGCGGCAGACCGGCCGCCTTGATACCGGCGCCGACCTCTGCCTCATTGCCGTACATCTCGGCGGTGTCGATATGGCGATAGCCCAGCTTCAACGCGGTCTCGACGCCGGCAATGCAGGCCTCGCCCGTCAGCTTGAACGTGCCGAGGCCGAGCTTGGGCACCTTGATGCCCTGGGTATCGATGGATTGCATGAAATCTCCTGACTGAGGCAGCCCGCCGCAAGACAGCACCGTCGCATTCTGGTACGGCTGACCTTCCAAACGATAATTCAGATTGCAGGGAGATGTTCAAGGTGGAGAAAGCGCTTCGTGCGTGGCTGGATTCCCACGGCCTGCTCGCCATCACCGCGGCCGTGCTCGGCGTCATCGTCACGCTGGCTCTCATTCTGGTCGTCGGCGGTTTCTGGCTGGCGCGCTGACAGGGTTTGCCGGCGACCGCGCCGCGCGCGCTCAGTAACCCTTCGCGCGATCCACCGTATCCTTTGGCTTCACACCGGCCTGAACCGCCTCCGCGGTGGCGCGGATGGTCCCGCCGACCGCCGCCATGGTGACGTCGCAGGCATCGTGCGGCGTCAGCAGGATTTTCGGATGGGTCCAGAACGGACTGTCCGCGGGCAGCGGTTCGATCGGAAACACATCGATCGATGCACCGGACAATTGGCCACCATCCAGCGCAGCGAACACGTCCTGCTCGACCATGTGACCGCCGCGCCCGACATGAATGAGATAGGCGCCGCGCCGTAGCTTGCCAAACAACTCGGCGTTCAGGATGCCGCGGGTTTCCGTCGTCAGCGGCAGCAAATTGACGAGGACTTCGGTATCGACGAGCATGGCGGCGAGACCATCAGCGCCATGATAACCGGTCACGCCTGCCGGTGTCGGTTTCGCCGTGCGGCTCCATACCTTGACCGGAAAGCCGAGCGTCGCGAGATCGGCGGCGACGCGCGAACCGATGGCCCCGTTGCCGAGAATGGCGACCGGCAATTCGCGCGCCGCACGCTGGGGCAGCCGTTGCCAGACCTTGTCGCGCTGCTGCTGCAGATACACGCCCATCTGGCGCTGATGATAGATCGCATGCCAGATCACGAAACCCGACATCATTTCGGCCTGGGCGGGTTCGATCACCCGCACGATGTCGATGTCGTCGCGCATGCTCGGACAATGCAGCAGGCTATCGGCGCCGGCCGCGATCGAACAGGCCGCACGGATGTTCGGATAGTGCGTGAAAGCGTCCGACGGCGGAAACCACCCGACTGCCATTTCAATGTCGGCGGGATCGCTGCCGTCGAGATGATCGACGAAATCCACCATGCCCGCGAGCCGGTGGATTTCCGGCGCGAGATAATCACGCAAGTTCAGTGAGGTGCTGAGCAGGACACAGCGAAGCGGCGCCGATGGCATCGAGGGTCACGCCGCCTGGGACGGAGAGCCCTGGCCGGGCACGGCACTGAGCAATTCGCGCGTATAGGGATGTTCCGGCGCGGCAAACAGCTGTGCCGTCGGCTTCAGCTCGACGATCACGCCCCGCTGCATCACCGCGATCCGATCGCAGATCTGGGCGGCGACGCGCAGATCGTGCGTGATGAACAGCATCGACAGGCCGAGGCGGGCCTTGAGGTCTTCCAGCAGCTTCAACACCTGGGCCTGTACGGACACGTCGAGCGCCGAGACCGCCTCATCGGCGACGATGATCTCCGGATCCATGGCAAGCGCGCGGGCGATGCCGATGCGCTGGCGCTGACCGCCGGAGAATTCGTGCGGATAACGCTCCATGGCACCGGCATCGAGGCCGACCATGCTGAGGATCTCGCGGGCGCGGTCGAATGCCACTTTCGTCGCGGTGCCGCGGGAGATCGGTCCGTCGCTGATGATCTGGCCCACTTTGCGGCGCGGATTGAGCGAGGCGAAGGGATCCTGGAAGATCATCTGAATACGGTGACGCTGCGCGCGCAGCGCCTTGCCGCCGAGTGCGGTGAGATCGACGTCGCCGATACGCACGGTGCCGCGATCGGCCTCGATCAGGCGCATCACCAGACGTGCGACCGACGACTTGCCGGAGCCGGACTCGCCGACCAGGCCGAGCGTCTCGCCCTTCAGGATGGAGAACGTTACTTCATTCGCCGCCTGCACGCGGCGATCCGGCTTGAACCATCCGGTCGGCGTCACATAGGTCTTGTCGAGACCAACGACATCCACCGCCCTGTTCGTCTCGTCCAGCGGGCTACGCGCCGGCGGATGCATCGAGGGCACCGCGGCGAGCAGCGCCTTGGTGTAATCATGCTGCGGATTCTTGAAGACGGCATCGATGGTGCCCTCTTCCACCACCTTGCCGTAACGCAGCACGACCACGCGGTCGGCGATGTCGGCAACGACGCCGAAATCGTGGGTGATGAACATCACGGCCATGTTGCGATCGCGCTGCAGGTTGCGGATCAGCTTGAGGATCTGCGCCTGGGTGGTGACGTCGAGTGCCGTGGTCGGCTCGTCGGCCACCAGCACCTTGGGCTCCAGCGCGAGCGCCATCGCGATCATGGCGCGCTGGCGCTGGCCGCCGGACAACTGGTGCGGATAGGCGCGGATGATGCGCTCGGGATCGGGCAGACCGACTTCCTTGGCCAGGCTGAGCGCCTTGGCGCGGCGCTCCTTCGGCGTCAGCAGGTCATGCGCCTCGAACATCTCCATCATCTGATCGCCAATGCGCATCAGCGGATTCAGCGCGGTCATCGGCTCCTGGAACACCATCGCGATGTCGCGACCGCGCGTGCTGCGCCAGCCGTCTTCATCGAGCTTCAGGAGATCCCTGCCCTCGAAGGCGATCTCGCCGGCTGCGACCTTCACCGTATCCGGCAACAGACCCATCAGCGCATGCGCGCACATCGACTTGCCGGAGCCGGACTCACCGACGACGCAGACGATCTCGCCGGGGATCAGGTCGATCGAGACGTCATCGACGGCGAAGGCGCGTTCGCCGCTCTTGGGCAGCGCGATCTTGAGGTTCTTGATGGCAATCGTGGGGGCTTTGGACATCAGCGGCTATCCTTTGCCAGGCGCGGATTGAGCGCATCGTTGAGGCCCTCACCGATCAGATTCATGGCCAGCACCGAGAGCAGAATGGCGATGCCGGGAAATACGGTGATCCACCACGCCTGGCGGATCACGGTGCGGCCGGCGCCGACCATATAGCCCCAGGACATCAGATTGGGATCGCCGAGACCGAGGAACGACAACGAGGATTCCAACAGGATCGCATTGGCAACCATCAGCGAGGCCAGCACGATGATCGGCGAAATCGTGTTCGGCAGAATCTCGCGCCAGATGATCCAGCTGTTGCTCTGGCCGGTGACCACCGCGGCCTGCACGTATTCGCGCGTGCGCAGCGACAGCACCTCGCCGCGCACCAGGCGCGCGACCGGCGGCCAGGACACGATCGCGATCGCACCGACGATGGAATAGATGGACGGCTGCAGGATCGCCACCAGCACGATGGCGAGCGCGAAGCTCGGAATCGTCTGGAAGAATTCGGTCAGGCGCATCATCAGGTCATCGACCCGGCCGCCGAAATAGCCGGCGATGGCGCCGACCGGCACGCCGATGGTCAGCGCCACCGTGGTGGAGACAAGACCGACCAGCAGCGACACCCGGGCGCCATAGATCAGGCCGGCGAAGATATCGCGGCCGAGCGCATCGGTGCCGAGCGTCACCATCGGATTGGTGAAGGGTGGCAGGAACGGGCGCTGCGCCATGCGCCAGGGCGAATTCGGGAACAGCATCGGGCCGAACACGGCCACGCAGACCGCGATCAGCAGCAGGATCAGACCGACCACGCCGCTGGGATTGCGCAGCATCGACTTCCAGAACTTCTTCATTTGGCAAACTCGATGCGCGGATCGACGACGCGATAGACGAGGTCAGTGACGAGATTGAAGATCAGCACCATGGCCGAGCAGACCGTAAAGACGCCGAGCAGAAGATTGTAGTCGCGCTGCAGCAGCGCCTCGTACAGCAACCGCCCGATGCCCGGCCATGCAAACACGGTTTCGGTGAGCACGGCGCCCCCGATCAGCGTGCCCGAATGCACGCCGGCCAGCGTCACGACCGGCAGCAATGCATTGCGCAGCACATGGCGGCGCTGGATCACGTTGTTACGCAGGCCCTTGGCGCGCGCGGTCTTGACGAAATCCAGGCGCTTCACCTCGAGCATCGACGCGCGCGTCATGCGCGTATAGGTCGCCATGAAGAACAGGCCGATGGTCATGGCCGGCATCACCAGATGGGCACCGACATCGAGCGCATGGCGCCAGCCGGTATAGTTGGCGCCGACGGTCTCGTAGCCGAAGCTCGGCAGCCAGCCGAGATAGACCGAGAACAGCAGGATCGCCATCAGCGCGACCCAGAAGATAGGCGTCGCATAGAACAAGAGCGCGGAGACGGTGATCGCGGTGTCGGCCCATGTCCCCGCGAACCGCGCCGCCAAGGTGCCGAAGGTGATGCCGAGTAACAGGGATATGCCGAATGCCGACAGCGTCAGCAGCAGCGTCGCCGGCAGCCGCTCGACGATCAGCTGCGACACCGGCGCCTGCTGGCGGAACGAGAAGCCGAGATCGAGCTGCACGATGCCCTTCACGTAAGAGAACAGCTGCTCGGGCAGCGGCTTGTCGAGCGAGAATTTCTCGCGCAGCTGCTGGACGAACATCGGATCGCTGGCGCCGGCCTCGCCGGCCATCACGGACGCGGGATCACCCGGCGCGAGGCGGATCAGAAAGAAATTCATGACGACGATCGCCAACAGGACGAACACGCCCTTCACGATCCTCTGGGCAACGAATGACAGCATCAGAGGTCCATCGTTTAGTGGTTTCAGAATGAGCGGCCGTCATCGCGGGTGTCGCGAAATATTCGGGTCCGCAGTGTCCCCTCTCCCGCCAAGCGAAGCTCTGCTTCGCGCCAGCGGGGGAGGGTCAGGGTGGGGGTGCCAGAAACGTTAGAGCGTGTGGCTGCCCCCACCCCGGCCCTCCCCCGCGAGAGCGGGAGAGGGAGCAAAAGTGCTTACTTGTCGATCCAGGCGTCGCGGAAGCCGTCATTGACACCGATGCCGGTGGTGATGAGGTTCTTGACCTTGCAGTTCATGATGGTCGGAAACTGCAGTTCGAGCAGCCACGCCACCGGAACGTCCTCGACGAGGATCTTCTGCACCTTGTCGTACAGTTCCTTGCGCTTCGAATCCGGCGTCGCAACGGCGCCTTCCGCGAACAGCCTGTCGACCTCAGGATTCGAATAGCCTTCGAGGTTATTGAAGAGCTGCCCCTTGGCGATCTGGCTCGACACATAGTTGCGGCCGACGCCGAGGGCAGGATCGCCGTACTGATAGAGATAGGTGAAGGAGATGTCGAAATCCCACTCCATGTTGCGCTGGTTCGAGCCCGGCACGTCGGTGGCGATGGTCTCGATGTTGAAGCCGACATCGACGAGGTTCTGCTTCACAGCTTCACCCCAGCGCTGCCAGGTCTCACCGTAAGGCAGCGGCATGATGCGGATCTTCTCGCCCTTGTAGCCGGCTTCCTTCAGCAGCGCCTTGGCCTTGGCCGGATCATACGGATATTTCGGCACGTCGTCGGTGTAGAACTTGATGGTCGATGCCGACGGTCCGGTCGCCACCTTGCCGAGGCCGTTCCAGATCACGTCCTTGGCGAATTCGCGGTCCACCGCATACATGATGGCCTGACGGACCTTCTTGTTGGCAAGGATCGGGTTGCGGTTGTTCAGCCACATCCAGGCGAGCGGCGAGAAGAACTCCCAGCCTTCGCCGGTGACGCAGGTGTTAGGCAGCTTGCTGACCCGCGGCACGTCGAAATTCTCGATCGAGCCGCCCGGCAGCACATCGACCTTGCCGGTCTCATAAGCCACCGAACGCGCGGCGGCGTCCGGAATGACCTGCCAGTAGATGCCGTCGATATAGGGCTTGCCCTTGACGTGATAGTTCGGGTTCTTCACCAGCTGAATGAAAGAGCCCTTCTTCCACTCCTTGAGCATGAACGGACCGGTACCGATCGGCGTGTTATTCGCCGGATTGGTCTTGATGTCGGAACCTTCATAGATGTGCTTCGGGATCATCGGCATCGAGCCGACTTCGAAAATGCCGATGAAGGGACCGAACGGCTGCTTCAGCGTGAAGACGACGGTGTGGTCATCGGGCGCCTCGACCTTGTCGAGCTGCACCAGATTGCCGCGCGCACGGGCATGGGTGACCTTCAGCGTCTCGATGGAGAACAACACGTCGGCCGAGGTGAAGGGCTTGCCGTCGTGCCAGGTCACGCCCTGCTTGAGCTTGAAGGTGTAGGTCTTCGAATCGTCGCTGATGGTCCAGCTCTCGGCGAGACCGGGCTGCGGCTCGAGCTTCTTGTTGTAGCGCAGCAGGCCTTCATAGATGTTGCCCGACACCATCTGGGTCGGACCATTCTGCACCAGCGCGAGCATCAGGCCCGGCGGTTCGGGCTGAATGACGGCATTGATGGTGCCGCCGAGTTTCGGCTCCTGCGCCAGAGCGATCGAACTCACGGTGCTGAGAGCCAGCGCCAAGACCAGTTTCTTCAACATATCTTTCCCCTCAATGCCTGATGGCACGTAACCCAGAACAGTTGACGATATACGGTGCAAACCGGATCAATTCTTGTAATCGGGATCGGTACGATCGAGCATGCGCTTGAACGCGTCCCACTCGCTGTCCGGCTTGCCTTCAGCATGCACCTTCGCGTAGCCGCGGTCATACTGGCCGGCGGTGTGCGAGGCAATGGCGTGGGACGGGCGAATGACTTCAGCGCCGGTTGAGAGAATCGCAAGCTGGGCGCGGCAGGAGCGCTCCATGTTGAACATCAACTTGAACGCTTCACCGACCGATCGGCCGCAGGTGAGCAGACCGTGGTTGCGCAGGATCAACACCATCTTGTCGCCGAGGTCGGCAACCAGACGCTCGCGCTCGGACAGGTCGAGCGCAATGCCTTCGAAGTCATGATAGGCGATGCGATCGGTGAATTGCATCGACCACTGGTTCAGCGGCAACAGGCCATCCTTCAGGCACGAAACCGCGACGCCGGCGACGGTGTGGGTATGCAGCACGCAGTTCGCATCGTGGCGGACGGCATGCACGGCGCTGTGGATGGTGAAGCCGGCCGGATTGATACCGAGGCCGAGCGGATCATCGACGACCTTGCCGTCGGTATCGACCGTGACGAGGTTGGAGGCGGTGACTTCCTCGAAGCGCATGCCATACGGATTGATCAGGAAGCGGTCTTTGGTGCCGGGAACGCGCACCGAAATATGCGTGTAGATGCTGTCATCGAGGCCGTGACGGTGGATCAGGCGATACGCAGCGGCAAGATCGACACGGACCTGCTTTGCAGCATCCAGGGTCGGCGTCAGATTGGCGTGCATATTCACAGGCGTGCTTCCCTCATTGTGCGATGGCCAGAGCAAACACAATCGCATGGCAGCGAGCAAGATTAAACTGTCGACAATCGACGCTTAATTCTTGTACACGGCATGAAACGGGCTGGTTTCCCCATGCGTTTGATGTCTCCTCCGGTTGGTCTGGCAGCGCTCACCGACACCGATCTTGTCGGTCAGGTGGCGCGCGTTTTGACGCAGGCCGTGGTGACCGGGCAGCTCGCGCCGGGCGCCAAAGTGGTTGAAGCCGGCATCGCGCGCGAACTCGGCATCAGCCGCGCGCCGGTCCGCGAAGCCGCGCGCTTGCTGGAGCAGCAAGGGCTGCTGGTCTCGCATCCGCGCCGCGGGTTCTTCGTCCGCAAGCTGGAAATCCGCGATATCGACGAGATCTACGACCTGCGCATCTGCGTCGAATGTCACGCCGCCTTGCTCGCGGCGAAAAACCTCACGCCAGCCAACCGCGCCGCATTGCGCAAGCAGATCGACGTGCTGCACGAGACGGCGGATCTTGAAGATCACGCCAGGCAGGTCGAGGAAGACTACAAATTCCACCGCATGATCGTCGAGATCGCCGGCAGCAAACGACTGCTGAAAGTGTTCGATGACCTGTCGTCGGAGATGCGCATGGTGATCGGCCTGATCGGCAGGCTCTATGACGATCCGCATCGCATCGCGCAGACGCATGAAGCGCTGCTCGAGGTGCTCGAACAGGGGCACGACGACATCATCGCTGCGCGGTTCGACTATCATATCGCAGCCGCCTGGCGTGAAGTCGGCAGGCTGGTCCGCGAAATTCCGTCATCAACCAATGGAGTAGCTCCGTGAAGGCCGTTTATTCCGACAAGCACAGCGCGCATGATCCGCAATTCTATCTGGTGCGCGGCCAGATCCGCAAAACCACGGAGCAGCCCGAGCGTGCGGTGCGCCTGCTGAAGGGACTGCATGACGGCAAGCACGAGATCGTCGCACCGACCGAATTCGGCCAGGGACCCCGCGCCCGCGTGCATTCACCGGAATATCTGCGGTTCCTCGAAACGGCCTGGGACGAATGGGTGAAGCTGCCGGACTACGGCACCGAAATGATCCCCAATATCCATCCGAACCGCGTACCCGGCAGCTATCCGAGCCATATCGTCGGCAAGCTCGGCTGGCACACGGTCGACACGTCGGCGCCGATCGGTCCGGGCACATGGGCCGGCGCCTGCGTGGCCACCGACATCGCGACCACTGCTGCGCAGATGGTGCTGGACGGCGAGGATGCGGTCTATGCGCTGTGCCGCCCGCCCGGCCATCACGCCTATCGCGATCTCGCCGGCGGCTTCTGCTTCATGAACAA
>SDZE01000029.1 GCA_004173095.1 Bradyrhizobiaceae bacterium | reverse complement strand
GCGAAATTGGATTGCACGGAGAGCGGCATGATCAAGCTCTTCCGCTCGCGCGCGCATGGGCGGCGGCGATGGCGTCACGCGTCGGATGGCGGAACCGCGCGGCGACATAGCCATCGGGCCGCAGCAGATAGGCCGCGCCATCATTCGCGCCGTAACGAGCCTTGAACAGTCCGGCCTGATCGCGCAGCGGCGCGTCGTCGCCGATCACCAGGCGCGCGACGCCGTCGGGAAGCTCGATCGCCGCAGCGTGTGTATGCAGCACGGCAAAGCCGCGCCCCGCCTGCGCGAAGCGTTCTGAGAGAAACAGCTGCGCGCCATCGTCGGTCACGAGGGGAACGTCCGGCATATGAGCGCCGGGCGTTGGACCGTGCTGCCACTCCTCGCCATCCGGCGTCGACAGCGGGGTCTGGTAGACCGATGGCACCGACAATCGTCCGCCATTGACCATGCGCTTGGCGAAATCGGCCTCCTTGGCGAGCGACAGCACGGCCTGGCGGAGACGTTGCTCCTGCTTCGAATGCGGCGCGATGAAATCGGTGGCATGGGTGGAGGCGCGGATATTCTCGTCGGCGGCCGCACCGCGCTCGGCATCGTAACTTGCCAGCAATGTCGCCGGCGCGTCGCCCTCGAGAATCAGCGCCAGCTTCCAGGCGAGGTTCTCGGCATCCTCCAGGCCCGAATTCGCGCCGCGCGCACCGAATGGCGACACCTGATGTGCGGCGTCGCCGGCAAAGATCACGCGGTCATGCACGAAATTGCGCATGCGGCGACACTGGAATTTGTAGACCGAGATCCACTCGAATTCGAAATCGTCATGGCCCAGCATGCGCGCGATGCGCGGGCGCACGCGCTCGGGCCGACGCTCCGCGACCGGATCGGCGTCCGGACCGAGTTGCAGATCGATCCGCCAGACATCATCGGGCTGGCGGTGCAGCAGCGCCGATTGGCCACCGTGAAACGGCGGATCGAACCAGAACCAGCGCTCGGTGGGAAACTCCGCGGTCATCCGAACGTCGGCAATCAGGAACTGATCCTCGAACACCTCGCCTTCGAAATCGGCACCGACCATGCTGCGCAGCGGGGAGCGCGCGCCGTCGCAAGCGACGACATAAGATGCCCGCAGCGCGTAAGGCCCGTCCGGCGTGTCGATGGTGAGTTCGGCGTGATCGTTGCGCTGAACCAGCGCGGTCACCTTGTTGCGCCAGCGCAGGTCGATGCCGGATAGCGCCAATGCGCCATCGACGAGGAACGTCTCAGCGTAATACTGCTGCAGATTGATGAAGGCCGGCATCTTGTGACCGTCCTCGGGCTGCAGGTCGAACTGATACAGCATCTCCGGGCCGAGAAAGATCTTGCCGACCTTCCACACGACGCCTTTTTCGATCATGCGATCGGCGACGCCGAGGCGATCCCAATATTCCAGCGAGCGCTTCGAGAAGCAGATGGCGCGCGAACCATCGCCGATCCGGTCGGCATCGTCGAGCAGCACGACCTTCTGGCCGCGCAGCGCGAGATCGATCGCCAGCGACAGCCCCACGGGTCCGGCGCCGACCACCACGACGGGATGATGGGCGCCCGATTGCGGCGCGCGATCCTGATCAGCATGACGGCGATAGCTGAATTGACGGGCCGGTTGCGCCATCCGTCGCTTCCCTGATTGTTTCCTGATGTGAGTCTTTATGCAGCGGGGGCCTTCGCCGATGGTCTGGCCAATCGCTGACACGCTCGCTAAACTAGTTTCACCTGCAACCAATTAAGCGCCGACCCATGCGTCACGTCAACCGAAGAATGCCAACCTGATGGCTGAGCTCGATCTGTTCCGCTTCGTTCCGTTCCGGCTCAACCGGCTGGCCGCCGAGGTGAGCCATGCGCTGTCCGAGGAATATCAGACGCTCTATGGGCTCGACATTCCGGAATGGCGGGTGATGGCGACCCTCGGCTTTCGCGACGATGCCTGCAGCGCGCAGTTCATCGCGCAATGCACGCGGACGCATAAATCGACCATCAGCCGCGCAGTGACGACGCTGCTGGCGCGCGGGTTGATCGAGCGGGTCGAGAACAGCATCGACCGCCGCGCCTTCGAGCTGCGGCTGTCGCGCCAGGGCAA
>SDZE01000562.1 GCA_004173095.1 Bradyrhizobiaceae bacterium | reverse complement strand
GACATTTCCTTGACGATGACATCGGCCCGCTCGGCGATCCGTGCGGCCTTCAGGGCATTGGCGATGCGCGACACTTCGTCAGCATTGGCATCCGGCGAGCCGAACAGCGAAAATTTCTTCGGCGACAGACCGCGCAGCGCCAGCATCATGTTGTCCTGCACGCTGAGCGTGGGAAACAGGTTGGTGATCTGGAAGGTGCGGGAGATGCCAAGCTGCGCGCGCCGGTGCGGCGGCAGCCTTGTGACGTCGTGGCCGTTGAACACGATCTTGCCGGAGGTCGGCGGATGCGCGCCGGCAATGGCATTGAACAGCGTGGTCTTGCCGGCGCCGTTGGGCCCGATGATGGCCCGACGCTGGCCACGCGGCACGGTTAGACTGACACCATCGACCGCCCGCAGCGCATCGAAGGCGACGACCACATCGGTCAAGGTAAGGATCGGTTCGGACACAGATTATTCCCGTCGACAAAAACTCAACTGTCGTCCCCGCGAAGGCGGGGACCCATAGCCGCTGTCGTCATGTATAGGCGCTGTGGCTAGGAATTAGCTTTTGTCACAGCGCCGGAGGGTATGGGTCCCCGCCCCGCGCACGCCAGTGGCGTGCTAGGCGGGGACGACGAAGGTTACGCCTTCTTGATGCCCTGGAACGTGCGCGAATAGGGCGGCTGCTTGAGATAGGTGGCCGGATCGTATGTCCAGAACTGCGAGACATTCGGATAGCTCGCGATCGGGATGTTCCAGTATTTGCCATCGGCGCGCTTGACGACCTTGCGGATCGAGACGTCGTAGACCGGATTGCCGTAGTCGTCGAACTTGACGACCTTGCCGAGCGGCGAATTGTCGAGCTCGGTCTTCAGCACGGTGTCGATGAAGATGTCGCGGTCCTCGACCTTGCCGCCGATCTTCTTCAGCGCGGCATCGATCCACATCATGCCGGAATACATCGAGAAACCGTACAGTGAGGGGATCTTGCCGTATTTGGCTTCGTAATCCTTGGCGAACTTGGCGGTGGTCGGCACGTCCGAGCCTTCGGCGAAATGCGCGGCGGCGATGATGCCTTCGCATTCCGGGCCCATGGTTCGGATCACCGACTGGTCGGTGCCGTTCATGGCCATCAGCAGCGGCGTCTTCTCCTTGAGGCCAAAGGAGGCATATTGCTGGATCAGGCGGGTCGAATCGGCGCCGGTTTCCATGGCGAAGATGGCGTCGACCTTGAGGTCGGCGAGCTGGCCGAGATAGGGGCTGAAATCGGCGGTGTTGAGCGGATGCCAGAACTGCTGGACGATCTCGCCGCCGCCTTCGGTGAACACCTGGGCGAGGCCGCCGCACTGTTCATGCCCGAACGTATAGTCCTGGCTGATGGTGGCGATCTTCTTGTAGCCCTGCTTCAGGCACCATCACGTTCTTGATGCGGGCGCGCTGGGTGAGATCGTCGGCGGCGATGATCGGAATGAAATAGGGCGTGCCGGTGCCCTTGACGTAATTGGCGACCGCAAGGCCGGTATTGGCCAGGAGATTGCCGATCAGCATGTGGCAATTGCCCTGCTCGACCAGACGGCGGGCCTTCTGCAGGGCGGTGTCGGGATTCGAGGCGTCGTCCTCGATGACGAGTTCGACCTTGCGGCCGCCCATCTCGTTCTTGACCTGCTCGAGATAGAACTGCACGCCCTCGACCATTTCCTTGCCGCCGGAGGCGACGACGCCGGTGAGCGGCGCCAGCAGACCGATCTTGATCGGGGTCGCCTGGGCCTGGGCGGCGCGCCACGGGGCGACGCCGACGCCTGCCGCGGCAATTGTGGCGGTGGATGTCTTCAGAAAATGCCTGCGGTCCATGTCGAAGTCCTTTCGTGAGCAAATCGATTGAAGCGATGAGTCGGCGGAGTCGTTAGGTCGAAGGGTCGCGTTTGGTCTTGCGCGACAGGATCGCGCGCAGCTTGCCGATGATGCCTTCGGGGGCGAAGATCATGATCAGCACGAAGGTAAGCCCGAGCACCATCAGCCAGCGCTCGGTATAGGCGCTGACGATGTTTTCCAGCGCGATGATGGCGGCGGCGCCGACAAAGGCGCCGAACAGCGTGCCGACGCCGCCCGCGATCATCATCAGCACGCCTTCCACCGACTGCGCGAGCGCCACCGTGGAGGGACTGACGAAATTGTTGAACATCGCATACAGCGCGCCGGCCACACCCGCGAACACGCCGGACACCGTGAAGCCGATGAACAGATGCAGCGGCACATTATAGCCGAGGCTGCGCATCCGGCTTTCGCTGTCGCGGATGCCGCGCAACGTCAGGCCGAACGGCGAGCGCACGAACCGCCACATCGCGTAGGACACCACCGCCGTGAAGGCGAGCACCGCCCAATAGAACGCGCTGTGGCCGACCAGCATGGCCGGCCGCACATCGCCGCGCATGCCGTTCTCGCCGCCGGTGACCTGGGTCCAGCGCAGGCAGACGCCCCATACGATCATGCCGAGCGCGAGGGTCAGCAGCAGGAAATAGACGCCGGAGGTGCGCACCGCGAGCAGCGCGAACACCGACGCCACCGCGGTCGCAGCGACGACGCCGAGCAGCAATGCGCCCCATGGCGACATGCCGGACTGGGCGGTGAGATAGACGACGACATAGGTCGAGACGCCGAAAATGGCGCCGTGGCCCAGCGAGGTGCGGCCGGCGAAACCGGCGAGAATATCGATCGACATCGCGAGGATGCCGAAGATCAGGATCTCCGTCGCAAGGCCGACCTGATAGCTCGACAGCACCATCGGCAGCAGCGCCGCAACGATCACGACAGCGGCGGCGATCAGTGCCGCGCGGCCGCTCATCCCCGCCAATGTGGATGACTTCGCGGAAGATGGGATCACAGGCTGTGTCATGTGGCACGTCCGAACAGGCCGAGCGGACGGAATGCCAGCAGCACCGCCATCGGCCCGAAGATGACGAAGTAGGCAAGCTCCGGAAACATCACCTGCCCGAGCGTATTCAGAAGCCCGACCAAGAGGCTGCCGACCGCGACACCGACCAGGCTGCCGCGACCTCCGATAATGACCACCGCCAAACTGAAGGTGAGGATTTCCGCATCCGCCGACGGATACAGCGACAGGAAGGCGCCGCCCATCAAGCCGCCGAGGCCGGCCAGCGCCGAGCCGAACAGGAAGGTGAACAGGAACACGCGGCGAATATTGACGCCGGAGGCTTCAACCATCTCGGCATCGTCGACACCGGCGCGGATCAGCGCGCCCAGACGGGTGTGATTGAGCAGCGTCCACAGGCCGATGAAGACGAGGACGCCCATCAGCAGAACGAACAGCCGATATTTCGGATAGAACGTGCCGAACACGCGCATGCCGCCGCGCAACACTTCCGGAATCGGCACCGTGAAGCTGTCGCCACCCCAGATCACCAGCGCGAGATCGTTGAGGAAGAAGGCGACGCCGAGGGTCAGCAGCACCTGGCGCAATTCGTTGCCGCGCACGAAGCGCAGCAGGCCCTGGTCCAGCACGAAGC
>SDZE01000281.1 GCA_004173095.1 Bradyrhizobiaceae bacterium | reverse complement strand
GGCGAGGAAGTCATCGCCTGGTACGCCATGCGCGGCGAAGATCCGCGCAAGAAGCGCGCGATGTTCTCGGACGGGCTCGAAGTCGATCTGATGATCGATCTGCACCAGCGCTTCCGCGGACGCATCCGCGAAAGCTTTGGTTGGGGCACCATGGCCACCAACGACTTCCGCGGCGCGCATCCGCGCGGCCTCGACTCGCTCGATCCGATCAGCTTGGTGTGCAAGGTCACCGCGGCCAATGGACGCTCTGCGGTGAAATTGTCGGACAATCCCGCCAAGACGACCGGAGGCAGCCAGGAAGAGATCGACCGCTACTTGCGAATCTTTGGCCGCGAGGGCGTGGCCGAGCAGAAGGTGATCGTGTAGGGCGCGGCGCTCCCGGCCGTCATTGCGAGGAGCCCTTGCGACGAAGCAATCCAGTCTTTTCCCGTGGCTTTCTGGATTGCTTCGCTTCGCTCGCAATGACGGCTGAGAAGCAAGAGCTACAAAAAACGCCGCCCGGTTTCCCGAGCGGCGCTTTGCTTTGTTGATCCGTGGCAGGCCGCTTACAGCAATCCCGCTCCGCGCGCCCACTTGTACTTGGCGCCGAGCACTTCCACCGGAAGCTCCGTCGAATAGGCATAGGCCGGAATGCCGTTAAGGTAGAGATATTCGGCGGCCTCCTCGACCTCGATATCGCCCGCCAGCGACGCCACCATCGGCTTCTCGATGCCCTTTTCCTTCATCGCATTCTTGATCTCGACCATGTTCTTGGCGAACACCATCGGCGGCGTCACGATGGTGTGCCAGTAGCCGAGGATCAGCGAGTGCACGCGCTCGTCTTCGAGACCGAGCTTCACCGTGTTGACATAAGTGATCGGCGGCTCACCACCGGTGATGTCGACCGGGTTACCGGCCGCACCAAACGGTGGAATGAACTTGCGGAATGCAGCATCCAGATCCGGCGGCATGGTCATCAGCGACATGCCATTGTCCACTACCGAGTCCGAGAGCAGCACGCCCGACCCACCGGCACCGGTGATGATGAGCACGTTCTCGCCCTTCGGCGTCGGCAGCACGGGAATGCCACGCGCGAATTCGAGCAGCTGCCGCAGCGAGCGGGCGCGAATCACGCCCGACTGCTTCAGCACATCCTCATAGATCTTGTCGTTACCGGCCAATGCGCCTGTATGTGACGACGCAGCCTTGGCGCCGGCCGAGGTACGGCCCGCCTTGAGGACGACGACCGGCTTCTTCTTGGAGACGCGCTTGGCGGCTTCCGCGAAGGCGCGGCCATCCTTCAGATCCTCGCAATGCTGCGCGATGATGTTGGTGTTCGGATCCTGTTCGAAGAACGCCAGCAGATCGTCCTCGTCGATGTCAGACTTGTTGCCGAGACCGACGATGGCCGAGACGCCCATCTTGGCCGAGCGCGAGAAGCCGATGATGGCCATGCCGATGCCGCCGGACTGCGACGACAGCGCCGCCGAGCCCTTGACGTCATAGGCCGTACAGAACGTCGCGCAGAGATTGGCCGGTGTGTAGTAGAAGCCGTAGATGTTCGGCCCCATCAGGCGGACATCGTATTTCTTGCCGATCTCGACGATCTCTTCCTGCAGTGCCGGCTCATTGGCTTCAGCAAAGCCCGACGGAATGAGAACCGCGCCCGGAATTTTCTTCTCGCCGCATTCGATCAGCGCGCCGGCGACGAACTTTGCCGGAATCGCAAACACCGCGGTGTCGATCACGCCTTCGACATCCTTGACGCTCTTATAGGCCTTGCGGCCCATGATCTCGGTGGCCTTCGGGTGGATCGGATAGATATCGCCCTTATAGCCGCCGTTGATCAGGTTCTTCATCACCGAATTACCGATCTTGCCGTCTTCGGCGGACGCGCCGATCACGGCCACGGCCTTCGGCATCATGATGCGGTTCATCGCGGTGACGATTTCCGCATTGGAGCGCGGCGCCGGGCGCGGCTTGTAGTCGAAGTCGACGACGATGCGCACGTCGGCGGCGATGGCGTCCTTCTTGGTGGCGAACACCGGATTGAGATCGAGCTCGACCATTTCCGGGAAGTCGCTGACCAGTTGCGAGACCTTGACGATGATGTCAGCCAGCGCCTCGCGGT